>CAMJOD010000194.1 GCA_946407465.1 uncultured Clostridia bacterium | reverse complement strand
AGTGATAACGTATCATCAACGCCGCGCCAGAAAAGACCGGTAAACTTATGCTGCTCATGCTATTTATAACGCGGCTATAGCGGCAGAAAGGGTGTGGATGCTTCGTTTGGGAAAAGTGTTGCAAATTCCGAAAAAGGTGTTATAATGAAAACAGAGGGTGTGAAGGATTTGGAACAGGCGAAAAAGCGAGACCATAAGATTTTCGTTACCGAACAGGCAGTTCAAAAGGTTGACTTTGTACAGCCGTCCGATTTTTCTGCGCGGCAGGCTGCGGCTATGCAGCAAAAGCATAGGGAATTGCTCGAAACGGCAATGAAGAAAAACCACAGCAACGAAGTTTTGTTTATTGAGGATTTACAATTTAGCAGTGAAGTACAGGTGCTTGGGAGCGAGTTTGTTGTTTCACCGGGCAGGAATCCTTTTGCTGTTTCGGTTATTGCTCACGCTGACAGGTATTTTCAACCGCTTTCCGGACGACGAAATAGATGATAAAGCCTTTGTCAAGCAGTTCTTGGCAAGGTGCGGAGAAGGAGGAATTGAATATGCAAAAGCCAAATGAAAAAGTGATGATAATTGACGAAACGCCAAAAGGCAGAAAAGGCATAAAGGAAATGCTCGACCGCATGTCGGAAATAAAAGATTCTTCCGGCAGCAAGCCGCACACACTCGACAAAGAAACTGCTTAGCGAAGCACACCGTTAACCGGCGCTTTTTATGTCAAAGCTCAATCATCAATGCGTTGTATCTGCAAAGGTACAGCGCATTTTTTCAAATCACCGCGCGCCGGTGGGCGCTTTCGGCGGCTTTGGACAGCAGCATATGATGATAACGTATCATCAACGCCGCGTCAGAAATGGCTGTTGACGTGCGGTTGCTGCTCTCTTTCATAACGCGGCTATGGCGGCAATCTCTCTATCAAACGTCAGAAGCGCGGAGCGCCGGTGGGCGCTTTCGGCGGCTTTGGACAGCAGCATATAGTGATAACGTATCATCAACGCCGCATCAGAAAAGGCTGTTGACGTGCGGTTGCTGCTCTCTTTCATAACGCGGCTATGGCGGCAACCTCTCTATCAAACGTCAGTTGCGCGGATTGCCGGCACGGCAGTGCGCCACCTTCTCCTCGGGAGAAGGCTTTGGCATGGAGTCCGCAAGCGTGACGCTTGACCCAATCCGCGAATCGGACATTTGGATAACAGTTCGCCATCATAGCCGCGCTCAAAAAGGAAACAGCGCCATAAGATAAGATAATGGTTATACTATATATAATATGGCAAAATCTGCGCTGCGGTTATGAAAAGATGACGGTTGCCACGGAAAAAATATGAATACATGCAAAAAAGCAATTGAAACTGCCGTTCTTTTATAGTATAATAGATTTGATTCCGGTTATTTTGCCTGCAAATCCGTGTCCTGTATCATCTATTTATCAATTCGGCGACCGGATAAGCCGCTTTTGAGCGAAAAAGGACATTGACAAATTTTTAACAATAGGGTAAAATGATGACGGCAAGCTTATCCGGCTGTCAACAGAAAGGAAAGAAACATGAAAAAAATCATCAGCGCTATTCTTGCGCTCGCCATGTGTGCGGGCGTAGCGGTTGCCGCCTCCGGCTGCGGCTGTGAAAAATCCAAAAAGAGCACCTCTGTCACCACCTCCAACTCCAGCGGCCCCGGCTACAAAATCGAGCCGACCAAGCCCGACTTTGAGGAAGGCGATTTCAGCTTCTACCGCCTCAACGACAAGGAGGTCAAGGTGACGGTCTACAAGGGCAGCTCCAAAAATGTTGAGATTCCTGCCACCGTCGGCGGCGCAAACGTGACGGTTATAGAGGCGAACCTCTTCCAGAACTCCGACATCGAGTCCGTCAAGATTCCCAAAACCGTGCAGGAGATTCAAAAGTACGCCTTCTCCGGCTGCCAGAAGCTCAAGGAGATTTCCATTCCCGAGGGCGTGCGCACCATCGGCGTCAACGCGTTTTGGAACTGCAAGAACCTCACCAAGGTCACCCTGCCCACCACCCTCAAAAAGCTCGATTGGAACGCGTTTTCGGCGACCGGCATCACCAGCGTTGTCATTCCCGAGAGCGACAACCTCTCCTCTCTCAGCGAAAAGGTGTTCTTCCAGTGCGCTCAGCTGACCGAGGTGAGCATTCCCATCACCATCACCAAAATCGCGGACGACACCTTTGCCGAGTGCTCCGACAACCTGACCATCAAGGGCTACGCCGGTTCCTACGCGATTTCTTACGCCAAGTCCCACAACATCAAATATCAGGAATTGGCGCGCTAAACCAAATTCATTGTTCACCGAGCGTGAATTGTCATTATAATAATAAGAGGTAGATTCTATGAGCAACAAAGAGTATCCTATTGTGGAGAACGCAGAGAGCTTTGAGGCGGCTTTGGCGAGAGTGAGAGCCGCGCAGAGAGAGTATTCCACGTTCACACAGGAGCAGGTAGACAGAATTTTCCTTGCCGCTGCCACCGCCGCCAACCGCGCCAGA
>CAMJOD010000193.1 GCA_946407465.1 uncultured Clostridia bacterium | reverse complement strand
CGTCACGCGCTCGAAATCAAAAACGCCACGCTCCAAAACCTCTATCACAAGGAGCCCATCACCGAGCAGGAGGTGTTCGACAAGCTGATAGAGTACAAGGAGCAGCTTGCGCCTTATGTCGGCGACGCGTTCACGGTGGTGCATCAGGCGCTCAAGGAGGGCAAGACGATTCTGCTCGAAGGTCAGCTCGGTTCGCTCAAGGACACCGATTTCGGTATCTATCCGATGGTGACCTCATCCAACACCATTGCCGGTTACGGCGCAGTCGGCGCAGGTATTCCGCCCTACGAAATCAAGGAGATTGTCACCGTTGTCAAGGCGTATTCCAGCGCAGTCGGCGCAGGCGAATTTGTCTCTGAGATTTTCGGTGATGAAGCAGACGAGCTGCGCAGACGCGGCGGCGACGGCGGCGAGTTTGGCGCAACCACCGGCAGACCCAGACGCATGGGCTGGCTGGATTTGGTAGCGACGCGTTATGGCTGCATGGTGCAGGGCGCCACGCAGGTTGCCTTTACCGTGCTCGATGTGCTCGGCTACCTCGACGAGATTCCGGTTTGCGTCGGCTATGAGCTGGACGGTGAGGTGATTGACTACTTCCCGTCAACCACCAAGCTCAAACGCTGCAAGCCCATTTTGAAAAAGCTGCCCGGCTGGAAGTGCTCCATCAAGGGCATCAAAAACTACGACGAGCTGCCCAAGGAGTGCCGCGACTACATCGAATTTGCCGAAAAGGAAATCGGCGTGCCGATCAAGATGGTCTCCAACGGTCCGTCTCGCAGCGACATCATTTATCGTTAATTATATAAGTATAGGGTGTACAGGCGTTGTGCGCCCTATTCGATTTTGAATAGGGGAAAAGCTATGAAGGAAACTGTTATTGTGCTCGATTTCGGCGGTCAGTATAACCAGCTGATTGCCAGACGTGTGCGCGAAAATCATGTATATTGTGAAATATTGCCTTATACGGTTCCCATCGAGCGTATCAAGGCGCTTAACCCAAAAGGAATCATCTTCACGGGCGGTCCCAACAGCGTCTATGACCCTGCTTCGCCTCACTACACACCCGAGGTGTTTGCGCTGGGCATTCCGGTATTGGGCATTTGCTACGGCTGTCAGCTGATGGCGCACGCGCTCGGCGGCAAGGTGATTTCCGCGACGGACAATTCCGTCAGCGAATACGGCAAAACCGACACCTCCTACCAAACAAGCTGCACTATTTTTCGTGAGATTCCCGAAAACGGCGTTTCATGGATGAGCCACCGCGATTACATCAGCGAGGTGCCGGACGGCTTTGCTGTTACCGCCGCCACCGCGCATTGTCCCGTTGCGGCAATGGCAAATGAAGAAAAGAAGCTCTACGGCGTGCAGTTTCATCCCGAGGTCAATCACACCGAACACGGCAGCGATATGCTGCACAGCTTTTTGTTTGATGTTTGCGGCTGCAACGGTGAGTGGCAGATGGACAGCTTTATCGAAGACACCGTTGCCGCGATTAAGGCGCAGGTAGGGGACAAGGGCGTGGTGCTCGGACTCTCCGGCGGCGTGGACAGTTCCGTCGCCGCGGCACTGCTGAGCAGAGCAGTCGGTAAGCAGCTCACCTGTGTATTTGTTGACCAAGGCTTGATGCGCAAGGACGAGGGCGATTTTGTTGAAAATACCTTCACCAAGCTTTTTGACATGAATTTTGTCCGCATCAACTGTCAGGAAGAATTTCTCTCCAAATTAAAGGGTATCAGCGACCCCGAAGAAAAGCGCAATATCATCGGCACAGAGTTTTATAACGTATTTTGGAACAGAATCCGTGACAGCTATGGCTCCGGCTTTTTTGCACAGGGAACGATTTATCCCGACCGCATCGAGAGCGGCAAGGGCGACGCCGCCAAAATCAAAACCCATCATAATCAGGTGGGTGTTCCGAAGGATATTCACTTTGAGGGTATTATCGAGCCGCTGAAGGACTTGTTTAAGGACGAGGTGCGCGCAGTCGGCGAGAAGCTGGGCTTGCCGCACGAGCTTGTATGGCGCCAGCCGTTCCCGGGTCCCGGACTGGGCGTGCGTGTCATTGGAGAAATTACGGCGGAGCGCGTGCATACCCTGCAGGAAGCGGACGCAATTCTGCGCGATGAAATGGAAAAGTGCGGCTATGCCGAAAAAATGAGCCAGTTTTTTGTGGTGCTCCCCGGCGTCAAGACTGTGGGCGTCATGGGCGACGCGCGCACCTATGATGAGCTGGTCGCCATTCGCGCCGTCACCACCGACGACTTCATGACAGCCGACTGGGCGCGGATTCCGTACGATATTCTCGGCCGCGTTTCCAACCGCATCATCAACGAAGTAGAGCACGTCAACCGTGTCGTCTACGACGTCACCAGCAAACCGCCGGGAACGGTGGAATGGGAATAAAATTCTAATACAGAATTATACGAACAGCCGTCAAGTGGGATAATCTCCTGCTTGGCGGCTTTTTGTGGATTCTGCAAGTAAAAATATCTGCGACTATTTGTAA
>CAMJOD010000192.1 GCA_946407465.1 uncultured Clostridia bacterium | reverse complement strand
GCGGAATTTTCCATCGACATCTGTTTTAAAGTCTTTTATCAGAGAATAGTATAAATCGACACTTTCGGCATTTTGTGTCGTTTGTTTTATTCTTCCTCTGTGTTATGATTAGTTCATCAAAGCCAAGGAGGAAATATAATGAATACCGACAAAACATATGCAGAAAAAATTGCGAGTGAATATGCGCCGAAAGAGACAAGAAAGGTTGTCGCGCTCAAAAAGCTCGACAACAGAGCAAAAGCGCCGGCGCGGTTTTTTGCCTATACCTTTGGAATCATCATGACACTTTTGCTGGGCGTCGGCATGTGCTTATCCTTGCATATCATCGGCAACGGTGGTACAATGATGATGACGCTCGGCGTGATAGCAGGCGTAATCGGTATCGTCGGCGTATCGGTCAATTATATGATTTACAAAAGGATTCTTGAGAGCTCCAAGAAAAAGTATGCCGCCGATATTATCACCCTTGCCGGGCAGATTGCGGAAGAATGAGGGATAGCGATGAACAAGCAGGAAAGCAAGTATTTCAACACAGCCTCGTTGATGGACGAGGCTCTCCTGCTGTTGCTGGAAGAAAAGGACTACGATAGAATCACCGTCAAAGAAATCTGCAAAAAAGCAGGCGTTAACCGTACCACCTTTTATCTGCACTATGAGGGAATGAACGATTTGCTGGAAGAAACCGCGGCAATGATTAATGAACGCTTCAAAGAATCGCTCTCCGCTGTTCCGTCGGGAGACCCCAGCAAGGTTGTGCTGACAAGCGAACAATATCTCAGACCTTATCTCGATTTTATCAGGAAAAACAGACGCGCGTACAAGGTCATTCACGAAAAGGAGCACCTTTTCCATTCACAAAAGGTATTTAACAGCTTTTACGAAACGATTTTCTCGCCTGCGCTGTCCCATTTCGGCGTCACCGAAAAAGAGAAAAAATATGTTTTTGCGTTCTATACACAGGGAACCGTAGCCATTATCGGCAAGTGGCTGGAGGACAACTGCCGCGAGGAAATTGAGTTTATCATTGAGTTGATTATGCGCCACACAATGGCTTACAGACAGGAGAAGAAATGAGCAGGGTAAAGGCTTGGATAACAAAATGGAAAACTGATTATGATTATAAAACCGTCGTCAGCGCGGCAGGCTCTCTTGCTGTGACGATGGCTTTTGCGCTTTATAACGACTTTTTGGGCGTCTATTTTTCTTCCGTTTGGTACGGAACCATTTGTGTGTATTATATGGTTTTGGCAATCCTGCGCGGACTGATTGTGCTGTTTTGGCGTAAGGGCGGAGAGAATGTAAAAACAAAAGCGTACATCGCGGCTTCTGTTTTGATGTTACTTCTGAACGTCAGCCTCATTGTGCCGGTTTCTCTGATGGTGATGCTGCAAAAGCCGGTCAGCATGACGTTCATTCCCGCAATTGCCATGGCGTCATATACAACGTACAAGGTTACCATGGCGGCTGTCAATTTAAAGAGACGGCGCAAATCTGCCGACAGGCTGATCCGTTTGCTGCGGACAATTTCTTTTATCGACGCGCTTGTGTCTATTTTGACTCTGCAAAATACGCTGATCATGGTAATGGCTAAGGGAAATCTGTCTGACATTCTTCCCTTGACCGCCATTTCGAGCGGCGCAATTTGGGCGTTTATTCTGCTTTTGTCTGTTTCTGCGCTTGTAAACGGTTTACGCAGCAAAAAGGCATAGGGGAACTTTAAAAATTCCGCGATATGCTATTGTGTTAAGAAAGCATTTGTGATATAATGCAGTTAGCAATTGCTAGCCTATTGACAGGAGGGATTGAATTGAGCAAAAAGCTGACGATTGAAAAAGGAACGGTTCAGGAGACGCTCCTGATTCCGCTTTACGGCAGAAAGATTTGCAACGACGCGTTTCCGGCGCTTTACAGCGACCCTTATGCGAATGAGCTGATTGAGAGCCTTGACTATGATTTTTCCGCGATGGAAAAGCAGTCCAAAAGCCTTGACAAAAAGAACGGGCTGTGGTATAGTATAGTCGGTTAGTTAGCAACAGATAACCAGCAGGCTATTCGGCATCCGAGACGGGTGTTCGTTTTTTTGGCAGGTAGTTAGTCGAGGCTAACTTATATAAAACCTTCATCGGTGTGCTCATCGGACTTCCTGCCGGCGTGGGCGTGCTGCAATGGCTGCTCACCGCGCTTGCCGGAGAATATGAGATGAAGCTCATGCTCGGCGTGCTGACCTACAGCGTTTCGATGCTGCTGACCTTCGGCGTGTCGCTTCTGGTCGGCTTGATGGTAGCGCGCAAGAACAAAAAAATCGACATGGTTGAAGCGCTCAAGGGCGCGGAATAAGGAGGAGCAACATGAAATACAGCGCCATAGGCGGATTTGTTCAATTCGTGTTTGCCAAAACAGCGTTTGATTATATCGAAAAAGCGCTTCCCCAAAGCAGGGAAAAAGCGCGTTCACACAAAAAGAAATCGCCAACCGCACACGACAGGCTGCATAATACTAATACCTAATAAAAAGTAGACAATCTTTGCGGTCTATTTTCCGC
>CAMJOD010000191.1 GCA_946407465.1 uncultured Clostridia bacterium | reverse complement strand
ATTCTTGCCCTCTGCGAAAACAAGGAGGAGACCGTCAAATACGGCATGACCTTTACGCGCGGCACGCTCTGCGGCAAGGAGCTGGTGGTGGTTGTGTGCGGCATCGGCAAGGTGAACGCCGCCATGTGCGCCGCGACCTTGATTAACGACTACAAGCCCTCGCTGGTGATGAACAGCGGCGTAGCCGGAGCGCTCTCGCCGGCGGTGAGCATCGGCGACATCGTTGTCGGCACCAAATCGGTGGAGCACGACATGAACACCACGCCGCTGGGCGACAAGCAGGGTGAGGTGTCCTTTCCGAACGGAAAAATGCTCTATTTTGAATGTGACGCCGCCGCCTCGCATTTGCTGGAGGAGGTTTGCGCCGGCTTGGAGGACACCAAAACCGTGCGCGGCATCATTGCCAGCGGCGATATTTTTATCTCCGACCGCTCCAAGCGTCAACTGCTCAACGACCGCTTCGACGCGCTTGCCTGCGAAATGGAAGGAGCTGCTATCGGGCATGTCTGCGTTTGCTGCGGCGTTCCCTATGTGATTCTGCGCGCCATCTCCGACGATATGGACGAGAACAAGGGCATGGATTTCGTCAAATTTTGCGCTTTGGCGGCAAAAAAGACCGTCTGTGCGGTCAAAGAGTTTGTGATTAAATATTGACAACAACGCTTTAATGCGGTAAAATGTTAGTTAGCGTTATAAAAAACTCACAAAAGGGGTATGAAAATGAAGTTAACAGGGGCAGATATTATCTGTGAATGTTTATTGGAACAGGGTGTAGACACCGTATTCGGCTATCCCGGCGGCGCCGCGCTCAATACCTACGACGCTCTCTACAAGTACAGCGACAAAATCAAGCATATTTTGACCGCCCACGAACAGGGCGCTTCGCACGCGGCGGACGGCTACGCGCGTTCCACCGGCAAGACCGGCGTGGTCATCACCACCTCGGGACCCGGCGCGACCAACATCGTCACCGGACTTGCCACCGCGAATATCGACAGCATTCCGCTTGTTGCCATTACCGCCAACGTCAACCTCGACCAGCTCGGACGCGACAGCTTTCAGGAGGTTGACATAGTCAATATTTCAAAGCCCATCACCAAGGCGAGCACCCTTGTCACCAAGATTGAGGACTTGGCGCCGACCATTCGCAAGGCGTTCAAGCTTGCCGGCAGCGGCAGAAAGGGCCCTGTTTTGGTGGATGTTCCCAAGGACATTACCTCGATGGTCACCGAGTTTGAGCCGCTCCATCCCGAAACGCCCGAGCCGGACGCCATCGCCAATCCCGATTCCATCGCGCGTGTGCAGGCGCTTATCCGCAAATCGCGCCGCCCGATGATTTATGCCGGCGGCGGCATTCTCAGCGCGGACGCCTGCGAGGAGTTCAGGCAGTTTGCGGAGCTGATTGACGCACCTGTCTGCTGTTCGCTGATGGGTCTGGGCTGTATTCCGGCGAGCCATCCGCTGTGTATCGGCAACATCGGCATGCACGGCGGCTACGAAACCGGCATGGTGACAGCGGCATGCGACCTGATTATCGCCATCGGCGCGCGGTTCTCCGACCGTGTGGCAGGTGACCGCGAGCGATTTGGCGAGCAGGCAAAGATTGTGCAGCTCGAAATCGACAAAACAGAAATCAACAAAAACGTCAAGGTGGACGAATACATTCTCGGCGACGCCAAGCTGATTATTCAGGCGCTTCTTGTCGGCATGGAGCAGCAGGAGCACCATGTCTGGCTCGCCAAAATCGACGAGTGGAAGCATCATTTTGACAACGCGACCAAGCCGCTCTCCGACTATCCGTTTCCGGATGAGTTTATCGAGGCGGTCAACACCCTCAAAGCCGACAGCGACATCATTGCGACCGACGTCGGACAGCACCAGATGTGGGTGGCGCAGCACGCCAAAATTGAAGCGGAAAAGACCTTGCTCACCTCCGGTGGCATGGGCACCATGGGCTTTGGCATGGGCGCGGCAATCGGCGCGCAGGTATCGCATCCCGACAGGCGCGTATTCCTGTTCACCGGCGACGGCAGCTTCCACATGAACCTCAACGAGCTGGTGACAATGAAGTCCTATGACCTGCCGGTCATCGTGCTGGTGATGAACAACACCGTGCTCGGCATGGTGCGCCAGTGGCAAAAGCTTTTCTACGGCAACCGCTTCTCCCAGACCGATCCGCACCGCGCGACCGATTTTGTCAAGCTTGCCAACGCGTTCGGCGTGGAGGGCATGCGCATCACCAAGAGCGAGGAGATTATGCCCACACTCCAAAAGGCGCTCGACCTGCACACCACCGTCGTCATTGACTGTCAAATCAGTCCCGACGAAAACGTTCTCCCCATGATTCCCCCCGGCAAAACCGTCAACGAAATCGTCACCGAAATGTGACCGCTGCCGCGGTGGGCAGCGCGGCTTTGGACAGCGCCATGTGAAGATGGCACCGGCTGAACGCCGCGTCAAAAATGGATTTATAGGGTAAGTGGCTATCTCCGTTATAACGCGTGAATAGTTTTTATCTAATTCTCTGTTATGAAGTGACCTTTGTCAATACATCAAAGTCACTAAAAGTGTAAT
>CAMJOD010000190.1 GCA_946407465.1 uncultured Clostridia bacterium | reverse complement strand
TTATTCGGATGCTAAGATCGGAAGTTATAACAGAAAAATGCACGAAAGCTTCTTGCCTAATAAAACGCCGGCTAAACATAATCCTACGCTTAGAAACACATACAATCCTCCGAGAAAAAACATCTTTTTTTCAAATAAAGTAAATGCTTCGAGCGAGAATGTAGAAAAAGTGGTGAAACCTCCGCACACTCCTGTTTTCCAAAACAAAAGCGCGTTTGGAGATTTCTCATTTACTATTCCGATAACAAATCCAATAGCTAGTGCTCCGATAAAATTTGTTATCAAGGTGATAAACGGGAAATCTGTTTTACAAGGGATCAGACTGATCGTGTATCTCAACACCGATCCAAGCGCACCGCCAAGTGCTACAAATAAAAAGCCCATATCGTTCTCCCAATCTTTATATGAATATTCTCCATCGCTAATCCCGATTCATGTTAGTAACCATTATAGCAAACAACCGAAATGCTGTCAATAAAACGCCATATTACTTCTATATCAGCTTCTCTCCTATCACTGCCACTGCATTGCCGCCGCACAGCTCTCTCCCCTTTTCTCTGACGGAGGCGCAAAAGAGGGCACCTCCCCTTTGCACGGCAAATTCGCGCAGAATACGGCGCACCGCCGAGGGCGCGGTGGGATAATCGAATAACAGATAATAGCTGCCGCCGCATTCGTAGGCGGCATTTTTTCCGGCGTAGGGACAGTGGCGGTAGAGCACCTCCACGGCGTTCAAAAAATCGCCGCAGCTCTCAAAGCGGTAGCCGGTGCCGCCGCTGCGCTTGAGACGGTAGCGCTGCATGCGCCGGCGCACCGTCACCAACAGATAACAGCTCTCGCCCATCGTCAGCGCTTCCACATTGACGCGCTTTCCGTTTGTGTCTATTCCCGATTTGCGGCACGCCAGACGCGTCAGACGCAGCAGCACCTTGCGTGCGTGCGCGTTTTGCAGGCTCATCTTTTTGAAATCCAACGCAAAATCTGTCATATCCTTGCCGCCCAGCACCACCAGCACGCGCTCACCGTCCAGTCTGTTTATCGTCAATTCAGCCGCCTCCTGTTTTGTATCATCATATATTCCATCATATGCGCAAAAATGTGAAAATGCAAGTGATTTTTATTGGAAAATATATTGTCAAAATAGAAATATAATGTTATACTATTTTTATCTACAATTCACAAAGGGGTGTTTTTATGCCATCATGGCTCAATGACGCAGTATTCTATGAAATCTATCCGCAGAGCTTCTATGATTCCAACGGCGACGGTATCGGCGACATCAACGGTATCATTCAAAAGCTCGATTATGTCAAGGGTCTCGGCTGCAACGCGATTTGGCTGAATCCCGTTTACGACTCGCCGTTTATGGACGGCGGCTATGACGTCCGCGATTACTACAAGGTGGCGCCCCGCTACGGCACCAATGATGATTTGGTGCGGCTGTTTGAGGCTGCGCACCGCAAAAAGATGAAGATTCTGCTCGATTTGGTGCCGGGTCACACCTCCGATACCCATCCGTGGTTTTTGGCTGCCAAGCGCGCACAGGAGAGCGACCTCTCCAACCGCTATATTTTTACCAAAAGCGTTTGGGACGCGCCGCCGGAATATCGCATGATGTGCGGCATCTGCCAGCGCAACGGCAACTATATGGTCAATTATTTCAGCTCTCAGCCTGCCCTCAACTACGGCTTTGCCGAGATTACCCATCCCGAGTGGCAGCTGCCGGTTGACCATCCCGACTGCCTGCGCACCGCCGAGGCGATAAAGGCGGTCATGCGCTTTTGGCTGGACAAGGGCGCCGACGGCTTTCGCGTGGATATGGCGGACTCACTGGTGAAAAACGACGACGACAAAAAAGCCACCGCCAGAATTTGGCGCGGCGTGCGCGAGATGCTCGACGCGGAATATCCCGAGGCTGCAATGGTTTCGGAGTGGTGCTGTCCCGACCGCGCGATTACGGACGCAGGCTTCCACATGGATTTTTATCTCGACCACTACGGCAACGGCTACAGCCGCCTGTTCCGCTTTGGCGAATGGGGCGATTTGGCTGTGTTCAATCCCAACGGCCTCGGTGATTTGAAGGGCTTTGCGGAGGAATATCTCCCTGCCTACAACCGCACCAAGGACAAGGGCTACATCTGCTTTATGACCAACAACCACGATATGCCGCGCGTGCCTGCCTATCTGGACAAGCAGGCGATCAAACTCGTCAACGCGTTTATCTTCACCATGCCAGGCGTGCCGTTTTTGTATTACGGCGACGAAATCGGCATGCGCTATCAGGCGGATCTGATCAGCAAGGAAGGCGGCTTTTCGCGCACCGGCTCGCGCACACCCATGCAGTGGAAGGCAGGAAAAAATCTCGGCTTCTCCGAGAGCGATTATCCGTATCTGCCGGTCGATATGAGCGACGACGCGCCGACTGTTGAGAACCAAAAGGACGACCCCGACAGCATCTACCGCGTTGTGATTGACCTGATTGCCCTGCGCCACAAGTATGACGACCTCCACGGCAACGGCGAGATGGAGTTCCTCTACAAGGAGGGCAGCACCGCGTTTGCCGTTCGCCGCGGCGATTTGATGATGTTCTTCAATCCGCTCGGCAAAGAAACCGTGAT
>CAMJOD010000189.1 GCA_946407465.1 uncultured Clostridia bacterium | reverse complement strand
CTTGTCTGTCCACAAAAAAGTCGGGACTGACGCCAACCAGCGTGCCGCCCTTGTCGCGCACACCGCGCGCCACGGCGCCCATAATACCGTATCTGCCTGCGCCATAGACCACGCCGCACTGTTTTTCTGCCAAAAATCTGCCAAGCTCCTCTGCCGTCTCTATATAGCGGCGGTCAATTTGCTCGCTGGAGGAGCCGAACACGCAAATAAATTTCATCCCAAAGACCTCTATTCATAGTTTCTGACAAGCGAAATCACCTTGCCGAGCAGGACGACCTCATCCACAATAATCGGCTCGTAGCTGTCATTCTCGGGCTGCAGGCGAAAGTGCCCGTTCTCCTTATAGAATCGCTTGACCGTGGCGGAATCCTCCACCAGCGCCACGACAATCTCGCCGTTTTCGGCGACAGGCGTGCGATTGACAATGACAATATCGTTGTTCAAGATGCCTGCCTTTACCATGCTTTCGCCCTGAATCCGCAGCGCAAAAAGCTCTCTGCCCCTGCCGAGCTGCTCGGACACCGGCACATAGCACTCCACATCCTCAATGGCGACAATCGGGTTGCCTGCCGCGACCTTGCCCAGCACGGGAACACTGAGGCTTTTTTCCTCACCGGTGATTTGAATACAGCGGTTCACGCCGTGCTCGCGGACGATGAAGCCCTTTTCTTCCAGTGCTTTGAGGTGATGGTGGACGGTTGAGGTAGAGCTGAGACCCACTTCGTCGCAGATTTCGCGCACCGAGGGAACGCGTCCGTCGGCGGAACAGCGCTTGAGATAATCCAAAATGCGGAGCTGACTTTTGCTTAACGGCTTCATAATGACACCTACCCTTTTATACTATTCCTATTATAGCACAATCATTCCGAAAAATCAAACGTTTGTTCAGATATTTTTCAATTTTTTTCCCGCTATTTTCTCAAAATTCAACCGAACTTCAATTGAAATTCACACAGTTTTCATAAAGATATTGTTTAATATAACTGTACTCAAAAGACGGAACCGCAACCGTCGAGTATATTGTTCTACCCTCCTCAATATGAGCCGCCTCAGAGGCTCATATTTGTACCCCTCATTTTTTACAGACAAACGAAACAGCGTGTGCCTTCTCCCGGTACACGTTGTTTCGTTTTTTAGCCGTTAGCGCTTAAAAATATTCTGTGCTGCAAAAAGGGCTTGCCTAAAGCGGATTTATTTGCTATGATAGTAGCAGCAAACACAAGGAGATGTTACTGTGAGAATAAAACCGATTATAACCGCAGCCTGTGCCGCCGTTCTGGCGCTCGGCGCTGCCGCCTGCCAAGCGCCTGCCGCGCCTGTTTCCAAAACGGAAGCGCCGGAGTTTTCTGCTGCCGACGCACCGACTACCGTCGCCGCCACGGCAGCTGTCACCACGGTTGCGCCGACGACCGAAGCGCCTGCACGCCGCACTGAGGACTATGTGATCACCGCAAAAGAGCGTCAAATTGCCTACAACGGCTCCTTTCAGCTGACAGGTGAGGAATCGCACGCAAGCGAAACCGCCACCGCGCGTTTGCCGGAGCTGCGGCAGGACATTCCGGACGCCGCCGCCGTGAACGCCGAGCTGCACGAGAATCTGGACAGCTTGTTTAAGGGCTATGACAACAACGGCTATGTGAACGGCAGAGTGGACTATGCCGCGGCGCTCAACGGCAACCGGATTTTGAGTCTTGCCGTCGAATCGCGCTCGGTGGACACGCCCAACAGCTTCTTTTGGGTTTATAATTTTAACGTAGAGACCGGCGAGCGTCTGACGCGCGACGAGATGGCAGCGATTGCCGGCACGACGACGCAGGACGTGCTCAACGAAGTGATTGACGACATCAACACGCGCTGTGACAACGCGAATGTGTCGGGCAATTTGCTCGACCAAATGGATCGGGCAAGGGCACGCTCGCTGGCACAGGAGAATCTGGACAAGGCGGAATTTTTCTTTGACGAAAACGGCGTGCTCAACGCGGTCTATCGTTATTATTGGATAGCCGGTGCGGAAAACTACGGCGCACTGCTCAAAACAAGCTTTATCTGTCAGGCAGCGGCAGCGTGACGCTGCACCCAGCAGCGGTGTCGCTGCATCCAATGCCGCCTATTGACAGATGGCGGTAATGATAAGGTTCTGCAACGGCGGTGTTATAAAAAGGCGTTATTGACAGCGTTTTTCCAGAGTGGTGTCCTAAAGATATGATAAACAGCATACTAAAAAACAGAGGTTGACTCACACGAGCCAACCTCTTTCTTCGTTTATAGGATTTTTGTCACCGCTGTTGATAACAAAAACTGTTTTCAAAAGCGGAACAGGTGCAGCGTCATACTGCTAAACAGATTATTCCTCTCCGGCAGATGCATCCGCCGCGGTTTCGTCGGGATAACCCTCGAGCTGTACACCTGCATAGCGCGGCATACCGGTACCGGCAGGGATAACCTTACCGATGAGCACGTTCTCCTTCAAGCCGACCAACGGGTCAACCTTGCCCTTGATGGCGGCGTCGGTGAGGACTCTGGTGGTCTCCTGGAAGGATGCTGCGGACAGGAAGCTGTCGGTTGCGAGCGCTGCCTTGGTGATACCGAGCAGCATCTGGGTAAAGGTCGCCTCGCGCAGACCTTCTTCGCCTGCGGCAATGCGCTTTTTAATCTGTTCGTTCTCAAAGAGCACGTCGTTTTTGTCGTACATCTGACCGGACATGTAGCCTGTGCTGCCCGGATCCTCCATCTTGACGCGGCGCATCATCTGGCGGACAATAACCTC
>CAMJOD010000188.1 GCA_946407465.1 uncultured Clostridia bacterium | reverse complement strand
ATGCTGCGGTCGGCAAAATAGTCGATGCGCATCGCCTTTTGCACCTTGGCAAGCGTGGCGCCGGTGGTTTCTCTCGCCTTGGCGGTGCCTGCCTCCAGAATGTCATAGACGGTGGCAATGTCTTTTTCCCATCTGGCGCGTTCGGCACGAATGGGGCTGAGGGTTTCCTCCAAAACTTGAATGAGGAATTTTTTGCACTTGCCGTCGCCCAGACCGCCGCGGCGGTAGTGCGCCTTCATCTCATCGAGATTTTGATATTCGGGCAGATATTCCGCAAAGTGCGCGTCGGTGCAGAGCGCGTCGAGGTAGGTGAACACCACATTGCCCTCGGTGTGACCCGGATCCTCAATGCGGAGGTGTGTGGGGTCGGTGAACATTTTGCCGTTGACCTGCTGCTTGATGGTCTTGGCGGTGTCGGAAAGATAGATGCAGTTGCCGAGGGATTTGCTCATCTTTGCCTTGCCGTCTACACCGGGCAGACGGCGCTGGGTTTCATTTTCGGGAATCATAGCCTTGGGCAGCACAAGCGTGTCGCCGTAGAGGCGGTTGAACTTCTCCACAATCTCGCGCGTCTGCTCAATCATGGGGAGCTGGTCTTCGCCGACGGGCACAACAGTGGCGTTGAAGGCGGTGATGTCCGCAGCCTGTGAAACAGGATAGTTGAAAAAGCCCACGGGCAAGCCCTCGTCCGCAAAGCCGCGCATCTGGATTTCCGCTTTGACGGTTGGGTTGCGTGCCAAACGGGCGGTTGTGACAAGGTTCATGTAATAGAAGGTGAGCGCGTGCAGCGCCGGCAGCGCGGACTGGACGCAGATGGTCGTTTTTTCGGGGTCAAGACCGACCGAGAGGTAGTCGAGCACCACGTTGATGATGTTGTCGCGGATTTTGTCGGGGTTGTCGGCGTTGTCGGTCAGCGCCTGGTCGTCGGCAATCAGGATGTTAATCTCGTCAAATTTGCCGGAGTTTTGCAGCTCCACGCGCCTTTTCAGCGAGCCTACGTAGTGACCGAGGTGCAGGCGTCCGGTGGGGCGGTCGCCCGTCAAAATGATTTGCTTTTGCGATTCCATGTTTTTGTCCTCCGTTATCGGGAATTGGCGAGCTCGCCGAGAATCTTGATTCCTTTTTCGAGCTGTTCGTCGGTGGGTGTGGAGAAGTTGATGCGGAAGCTGTGACATTCGTCAGCCTCATTGACCAAAAACGCGTTGCCCGGCACAACACAGACCTTGTTGAGCACGGCGTTTTTGCAGAAGGCAGGCATGTCCACATCACGCGGCAGGTCGCACCAGATGAACAAGCCGCCGTCGATTTTGTGGTAGGTGATGGCAGGCGCACAGTATTTGTCGAGCAAATCCATGCAGAACTGCGCCTTTTTGGTGTAGATGTCGCGCAGCATTTGGAGGTGCGCGTTAAAGTCATATTTGGTGATAAATTCGTCGCAGACAACCTGAGACCAGATGTTGGTGTGGACGTCGTTGCCCTGCTTGCAGACGACAAGCTTTTGGAAAATCGGCTTGGGCGCAATGGTGTAGGCAACGCGCATGCCGGGGGAGATGACCTTGGAGAAGGAGCCGGCGTAGATGACAATGCCGTCCGTGTCAAAGCTCTTGATGTTGGGCAGACTCTCGCCGCTGTAGCGCAGGTCGCCGTAGGGGTTGTCCTCAAGAATCAGCACGCCGTATTCTTTGGCGAGGGCGTACATCTTTTTGCGCTTTTCAAGGCTCATGGTGACGCCGGAGGGATTCTGGAAATTCGGAATTGTGTAGATAAATTTGGCGTTGGGATTGGCTTTGAGCTTTTCTTCCAGCTCGGTCATGCTCATGCCGTCCGGCTCCACGGTCACGCCGACCAGCTTGGCGTTGTAGCTGCGGAAGGTGTTGAGCGAGCCGATAAAGGACGGCGCCTCCACAAGCACAACCTCGCCCTCGTTGACAAGCGCCTTGGTGCAGAGATCCATAATCTGCTGTGCGCCGGTGGTAATCAAAATGTCGTCCGCATCGCTGCCGGTGTTGTGCTCGCGCTTCATGTAGTCGAGCATGTGCTGACGCAGCGGCGCATAGCCCTCAGTGATGCTGTACTGCAAAACGGAAATGGGATTCTCGCGCAGCACACGCGCCGAAATCTCCTCAATCGCCTTGACAGGAAACGCGTCGGGAGACGGGTTGCCAGCGGAGAGCGAGACGACCGACGGGTCAGCCGCGTACTTAAAAATCTCTCTGATGGCGCTGGGCTTCAGATTCGATACTCTGTCGGAAAATGTGTATTCCATATTCATACCTCTTTTACATCATTATATACTCTACTATTGTAGCACGTTTGCACATAATACGCAAGCAAAAAAATCAAGTCCGCACGGTTTTGGACTTGACTTTTGCTGTGAATCTGATATAATAAAAATAGATAAGGCAAGCCGATAAGCGGCGTGCCCTCAACGACATATTATTATTAGAAATAAACCGTACTTTGGGCGAGGCGGTTTATTTCTTATTTATTGCAAGTACAGTGAAAAAGATAACAATTACAACGATAATAACCGTTATGTATTCCATTTGCAACGCCCCCTTTCGAGGGCAAGAGTAGCCGCCTACCGTAGTGTGGTTTGCCTTATCTGCCAGTCATTATACTATATTAATCAACATCTGTCAATAATTCTATTTACGAAACAAAACCAAACGATACCAAACGATGCCAAACGATACCAAATCATAACAAATGATACCAAAAGGGACACGGCAAACGCACCGTGTCCCTTTTTTTGCGATGTATTATATAGTAAATAAACCGACCATACAGC
>CAMJOD010000187.1 GCA_946407465.1 uncultured Clostridia bacterium | reverse complement strand
AATTATGAATTATGAATTATGAATTAAAACCGCATTTCTCATTCGCATAAATCCTTTCTTCGCATCATATACATGACCAGATACAGAAGCAGGTGATGATGTGAAAGTTAAAGGAAAATTCTTCAAGGCGGTCAAGACGGGCGCGGCGGTGGTGTTGGTGCTGACGGCGGTGGCTTGCGTCATACAGCGTGTGCCGCAGGTGTTCAGCGAACGCGACACTGCCCTGGCTGCGGCGGCGTTCACACTGACGGACGGAAAGGTCTTTGCAGGCGGCAGCGCCGAGCCTTCCTCTGCACCGGCTGTAATGCCGAGCACGTCCCCCACGGCTGCGGTTGCCGAAACAGCGGCGTCGCCGCGCCAAAAGCGCGACAAAACCGGCTACTATGACAGCTTTGGCAACCACAGCGGCGAGGCGCGCTATACCGTGACCGAAAAGACCATCTATCCGGACGGCACCGAGGTGGACGGCTGTTATGTCAAGAACTACACGGGACTGAATATGAACTTTGCCGAACTGCTCCGCGAGCCGCTGCCTTTTCAGACGCAGAGCGGCAACGAGGAGCCGCAGGTACTTATCTATCATACGCACACGAGCGAGGGCTATCTGGACGAGGACGTCGATTATTATTACGAATCCTTTTATTCGCGCACCGGCAATCGCGACTACAACGTTGTGGCGACGGGCGAGGCGATTGCCGCGGAGCTGCGGCGGCAGCATATCGCCGTGCTGCACGACGAAACCGTCCACGATTCCACCTATAACGGCTCCTATGACCGCAGTGCGCAGACCGTCAAGCAGCTCCTGCAGGCACACCCTTCCATCAAGGTGGTGCTCGACATCCACCGCGACGCGCTCGGCGCCGAGGACTACAAGGTCAAAACCGTCTTTGAGCACGACGGAAAAAAGGGCGCGCAAATTATGATTCTCTCCGGCTGCGACCCCGACAACGAGCGCGGCTTTGTCAATTGGCAGCACAACCTCAATTTTGCGCTCAAGCTTCAGCACGCCGCCGAAGCGCACTGCCCCGGCATGACGCGACCGCTCGACTTCGGCTTCTTTGCTTATAACGAATACATCTGCGACGGCTCGCTGCTGATTGAGGTCGGCACCGACGCCAACACTGCCGATGAGGCGGCTTTTGCCGGTCAAATGCTGGCACAGGCGCTGGCTGAGGTGCTGTCTGATAAAAACTGACAGCGCAAATGTAATCATGGCTTCCAAAAAATTCCGCCTGAGCCGCGCCAAAACGGTGCAAATTTCTATATAATGAAAAACCACTTGCAATACTGCGCAAACTTTGCTATAATACAATAAATATGGATGCAAGAGGTAACTCACATGCTCAAAAAGCTCTCTAAAATCATATTATCTGTATTTGTCGCGGCATTGCTCATGGCGGCGGTCAGCCTGTCAGCCGGTGCGACGGAATATCCCGAATTTACCGAGCAGCCGGTGCAGACGAATCCGTGGGAGGAGCCGACACAGCCTGAACCGGTTTGGACGGAGCCGGTATTTACCGAACCTCCGACTGCAGCGCCGGAGCCGGTGTGGACGGTTGCGCCGGAGGAATATTACGAGGAAGAAGAAACCGAGTCGCCGCGTGAGGAATACGCGCAGCTGCTCAACGAGGCGGAGGAGCCAACCGGCATGAACTCCGTCAAGATGGACAAGTCTGTCAGCAACAAAACCTATTCTACCGACAACATCGCCGGCATTGTGTCGTGGATTTGCGTTGCGGTCGGCTTGGTGGTGGTGGCGGTCATGCTGATTTCCACCAAGGCGTCCGGCAGGAGAGGCGTATGACGGCAGGCACAATCGGTGGCGTTGCGCTCCGCTCCAAGGCGCTGCTGGCGCCGATGGCAGGTGTGAGCGACCGCGCCTACCGTGAGCTGTGCATGTCGATGGGCGCCGGCTACTGCGTCAGCGAAATGGTCAGCTCCAAGGCGCTCTCCTTCGGCAGCAAAAAAAGCGTGGAGCTGATGGAGATTGACGACAGCGAGCGTCCCTGCGGCATTCAAATTTTCGGAGACAGTCCGCTCTGTATGGCGCAGGCTGCTGTGTCCGCAATGGCGAACAAGCCCGACATCATTGATATTAATATGGGCTGTCCCGCGCCGAAGATCAGCGGCAGCGGCAGCGGCAGTGCGCTGATGAAAAATCCTGCGCTCTGCGGCGAAATCACCGAGGCGGTTGTACGCGCGGTGGATGTGCCGGTCACGGTCAAAATCCGCAAGGGCTGGGACGACAGCACCGTCAACGCGGTGGAGGTCGCCAAAATCTGCGAGCAGGCAGGCGCCGCCGCGATTACTATTCACGGCAGAACGCGGCAGCAGTTTTATAAGCCGCCGGTCGATTATGATATTATCAAGCTGGTCAAGCAGAGCGTTTCCGTTCCGGTTATCGCCAACGGCGACATTGACAGCGCAAAAAAAGCCAAGCAGGTGCTCGATTATACGGGCGCCGATTTTGTGATGATAGGCAGGGCAAGCATGGGCAACCCGTGGCTGTTCGCGCAGATCAACGCCTGCCTCGACAATTCCGCGCAGCCGCTTCCGGCGCCTTCTCTTGAAGAAAAGCTCGACGTGATGGTTGCGCATATCGCAAAAATGGTCACATACAAGGGTGAATATATCGCCATGCGGCAGGCACGCAAGCTCGTGATGGGCTACTTTAAGGGACTGCGCGGCGCGGCTTCTCTGCGAAACGGCGCAGGCAAGCTTGAAACCATGGACGATTTGCTGCGCCTGAAACATCAGGTTTTGACGGCACAGCGTTAATATATAGTAATCAA
>CAMJOD010000186.1 GCA_946407465.1 uncultured Clostridia bacterium | reverse complement strand
TAAATTCAATAACCTTTTATGAAGCGGCGTTAATCTGAGTTCATCTAACCATGACACTATCCAAAGCCGCGCTAAAGTACTTGTGTATTGCGGCGGTTTATGGTATAATTTATTTATATTGAATGAACAGGAGAAGGGACATGGCATTTCCTCAGGATAAAATCAGGAATTTCAGCATTATCGCGCATATCGACCACGGCAAAAGCACGCTTGCCGACCGCATTTTGGAGCACACCAATTCCGTTTCGGCACGCGACATGGAGGCGCAGCTGCTCGACGATATGGAGCTCGAGCGCGAGCGCGGCATCACCATCAAGGCGCGCGCCGTCAGCGTCATCTACAGCGCCGACGACGGCGAGCAATATCTGTTCAACCTCATCGACACCCCGGGACATGTGGACTTTAACTACGAGGTCTCGCGTTCGCTCGCCGCGTGCGAGGGCGCTATTTTGGTGGTGGACGCTTCGCAGGGCATCGAGGCGCAGACGCTCGCCAACACCTATCTGGCTGTGGACAGCGGATTGGAGATCGTGCCGGTCGTCAACAAGATCGACCTGCCCAGCGCCGACCCCGACCGCGTGATCTCCGAGATCGAGGACGTGATCGGTATTCCTGCCGAGGACGCGCCCAAAATTTCCGCCAAGGCAGGCATCAACATCCACGCTGTTCTCGAAAAGATCGTCAGCGACATTCCGGCTCCCACCGGCGACGTCAACGCGCCGCTGCGCGCGCTGATTTTTGACAGCTACTACGACAGCTACAAGGGCGTTATCATCTATGTCCGGCTCAAGGAAGGACAGATACACCCGGGCGACACCTTTAAGCTGATGGCGACGGGCAGCACCTTTAACGTGGTGGAATGCGGTTTGATGCACGCCACCCAGATGGAGAAAACCGACGGACTGTATGCCGGCGAGGTCGGCTATATCGCAGGCTCCATCAAGACGCTCGCGGACGCAAAGGTCGGCGACACCGTGACGCTTGCCGACAACCCTGCCGCCGAGCCGCTGCCGGGCTACCGGGAGGCACAGCCGATGGTGTTCTGCGGCATTTATCCCGTGGACGGCGCAAAGTACGGCGACCTCAAGGACGCGCTCGAAAAGCTGCAGCTCAACGACGCCGCGCTCAGCTTTGAGCCGGAAACATCCGTCGCGCTGGGCTTTGGCTTCCGCTGCGGCTTTCTCGGTCTGCTGCATATGGAGATCATCCAGGAGCGGCTGGAGAGGGAGTATCTGCTCGACCTGATCACCACCGCGCCGAGCGTCATCTACAAGATACACCGCACCGACGGCACGGTCGAGAACATCGACAACCCGACCAACTATCCCGACCCTTCGCTGATACAAATGGCGGAGGAGCCGGTGACGGACGCGCACATCTATTCTCCCAAGGAGTATGTCGGCAATATCATGGAGCTGTGTCAGGACAGGCGCGGCACCTTTGTGGACATGCAGTATATCGACGCGGACAGGGTGGACTTGCACTATGAGCTGCCGCTCGCCGAGATCATCTATGACTTTTTTGACACGCTCAAAAGCCGCACACGCGGTTACGCGTCGTTCGACTACGAGCTGAAGGGCTATGTGCCCAGCGAGCTGGTCAAGCTCGACATCATGCTCAACGGCGACGTGGTGGACGCGCTGAGCTTTATTATCCACAAGGACAAGGCGTATCCCAGAGCGCGCAAGATGGCGGAAAAATTGAAAGAAAAAATTCCGCGCCAGCTGTTTGAGGTGCCGATACAGGCTTGTATCGGCGGCAAGATCATCGCGCGCGAAACCGTCAAGGCAATGTGCAAGGACGTTTTGGCAAAATGCTACGGCGGCGACATCACCCGAAAGAAAAAGCTGCTTGAAAAGCAAAAGGAAGGCAAAAAGCGCATGCGCCAGCTCGGCACGGTAGAGGTGCCGCAGGAGGCGTTTATGGCGGTGCTGAAGCTGGACACGGACTGATATAATTCATAATGCTTAATGCATAATCGGCAGGGAAAGGATAGGTGCTTATGGTATCTGTAAACGGATATTTTGACGGCAATGTTGTCAAGCCGTTGGAAAAAATCGACGCAAAACCCAATCAGCGCGTAATCATCACCATTATGGATGAATTTTTCACGCCCGAGCCTAAAAAGGATATAAAAAGCATGCGTGGTGTATTGGCGCAATACGCCGATCCCGAATTGGCAAAAAAAGAAAAGAAAGCGTGGGAACGCGCTGTGGTGGAGAAATATGATTCTGTTTGATGCCAATATGATCCTTCGCTATTTGCTTAATGATGACCCTGACATGGCAAAAAAAGCGGAACAATTCATCATTGCGGGAGATGTTTTTGTCACAATAGAGGTGATAGCAGAGGTCGTCTATGTGTTAAAAGGTGTTTATCACTTGGATAGACAAACAACAGCCGATACTGTTCTGACCTTTTTATCACTTGTCAATTGTCAGGAACATGATATTTTAGAAATCGCGCTCCATACTTATGCAACACACAATTTGGATTTTGTAGACTGTGTGCTGTTTGCCTATCACAAAGCAAGAAACATACAGATTGCAACCTTTGACAAAAAACTACTTCACTTACTTAATCAATAATATACGGCTGACTCACAACAACACAGTGAGTCAGCCGTTTGTTTTGATCATATTTTTTGCGTCCGTCAGCCGCTTGACCTCTAACGCCCTTATATAGCACGAACAACGTGACGTTGCATCCAATCCGCGGCAACGTGACGTTGCATCCAATCCGCGCAACATACGTTAGATAATATGAAGTGACCCCTGACTTGCAAAACGTGGATTTATCTGTCATACT
>CAMJOD010000185.1 GCA_946407465.1 uncultured Clostridia bacterium | reverse complement strand
GGGCGTAAAACTTTCGGCTCAATCCGCACCAATTTATATGCAGATTTAAGGAAGCACTGATTCCTTAAAACCCTGCTTTGTTGAGCCGCGGCAAAATCAGCTGCACACACAGTCCCGCAAAGAGTCCGGCAAGACAGCCCGACACAATGAGAAACGGAAAATACAGCAGCAGCGAGGGCGTCTGCGTCACCGCCAGCGCCGCCGCCATCTGTCCGGTATTGTGCAGCAGTGCGCCGAACACGCTAGCCAGCCAAAGATGCTTTTCGTCAATCGCCCGTTTGAGCAGCAGCATGCCGAGCAGACAGAGCAGACTGCCGCAGGCGCTATAGAGCAGCGCCATCATATTGCCGCTGAACACCGCGCCGAGAAATATTCGCACGCCGACCAGCATACAGACCTCCGCAGGACGGAAGCGGTAAACCGCGTACACCGTGATGATATTCGCCAGGCCGAGCTTGATTCCGGGAACCGGAAAGGGGTTCGGGATTTGCAGCTCCACCACAAAAATAATCAAGGCAACCGCCGTCAGCACGCCGAGCCTTGCCAACCGTTTTACATTCATATGCTCACTCCGCCACCGCGTCCACGCCGCTCTCGCCGCCGTCCGCAAACTCTATCACCAAATGGTGCGGCAAACAGACCACCGGCATCGCCGCGCTGTCGAGCCAGCCCATGCGCACACAGGTTTTGTCGGGACAATCGGCTTCGCTGACGCGGATTTTACCGTCCCTTATCTCAATGGTGTTCGCGCCGTCAGCGGTCTTTATCTCAAACGTGCGGTCAGGCTCCTGCGCCAAATCGAGCGTATAGAGCACCTCCGCCCTGTGCTTAATTTGTACGGTTTGCTTTTTGGGCAGCAGCAGCACCAGCAGACTGCCGCCGATTCCCAGTATAAAAATCACCGCAGCGATGATGATGAGCAGCTTTGTTTTCATGTTGGGACGCGTCCTTTTCGTTTGATACAACCATTATACAGGAAATGCGGAAAAAGTGCAAATACTTCTTGCAGATTTCGCACGGCAGGGCTATAATAGGAGTATCAAGCTATCGAGGTATGATATGTCACAGAGCAGAATCCATATACAAAACGGCAGCTGTCCCGTCTACAAAAAATGCGGCGGATGTCAGCTGCAAAATCTCAACTACACCGAACAGCTCCGCTTCAAGCAAAACAAGGTTGTCAAGCTGCTCAAAAGCTTTGGCAGAGTGGAGCCGATTATCGGCATGGACGACCCCTACCACTACCGCAACAAGGTGCAGGCTGCGTTCTTCACCGACCGCCGCGGCAAAATCCGTTCGGGCGTCTATCAGTCCGGCACACACCGCATTGTCAGCGTGGACGACTGCCAGATTGAGGACAGGCTCGCCGACAAAATCATTGTTGCCGTGCGCAAGCTGCTGCCGTCCTTTCACCTGACAACCTACAACGAGGACACGCACAAGGGCTTTTTGCGGCACGTGCTTGTCAAACGCGGCTTTGCCACCAACGAGGTCATGCTGGTGCTGGTGACCGGCACACCGGTGTTTCCGTCCAAGAACAACTTTGTCAAAGCAATTGTCGAGGAGTTTCCGCAAATCAAGACCATTGTGCAAAATATCAATCCCTACAACACTAATCTGGTTCTCGGCGAACGCCAAACCGTGCTCTACGGCAAGGGATTTATTGAGGACGTGCTCTGCGGCTGCCGCTTCCGCATCTCTCCCAAAAGCTTCTACCAAATCAATCCGATTCAGACCGAGGTGCTCTACGGCAAGGCGATTGAATTTGCCGGTCTGAAGGGCAGCGAAACCGTGCTCGACGCCTACTGCGGCATCGGCACCATCGGCATTGTCGCCGCCAAGCACGGCGCCGGACAGGTGATCGGTGTGGAGCTGAACGGCGAAGCGGTGCGCGACGCAATCCAAAACGCCAAGGCAAACGGACTGAAAAACATTCGCTTCTACAAGGGCGACGCCGGCGAATTTATGCAGGCGGTCGCCGCCGAAAACGAACAGCTCGACGTGGTACTGATGGATCCTCCCAGAGCCGGCAGCAGCGAGCAGTTTCTCGACGCGCTGATAAAGCTCTCGCCCAAAACCGTCGTCTACGTCAGCTGCAATCCCGAAACCCTCGCGCGCGATTTGCAGTATCTCCGCCAAAACAGCCGCTACAGGGTGCAAAGAATCCAACCGGTAGACATGTTTCCGCACACAGCGCATGTGGAGACGGTTGTGCTTTTGACCCACACATAATGAAAAAGGAGGGAGCGCCTTGCCCCTTTTTGATACGATAACCGATGCAGTGAATCCTTATGGCGCGAGCGTGACTATACACGAAAATGAGCTGACCGTCACCAACCGTCAAAACGGCAAAACGATCACGATATTTACAGAGACGTTTTACGATAAGGACGGAGCCGCGCAATTCTCGGAATACATCGTCGAATTTGCCACACAGCACTGCCATTTTGAAGATGACGAAGAGGAAGAGATTATCGACTATATTCTGGCTATTATGCGCGACGAGGTTTTGCCGATTGAATTTTTCTGCAACGGTCAGCGACGCTTTGGCGGTGAGCTTGACCGCAAAAAGAATACCGACGCCGATCCGACAAAATAGCTGTCTGATAACGGCATTGACCCTGCACAATATGCTGCCTTTGCATACGAAATCAACAGCTGGTCAGGGCGCTTTGATTCAGGCAGACAAAATCTATCCAAATAAACAAGCGCTGTGAAAGCCGAGGCAACCGCTTCGACGCTCACAGCGCAATCAAATTTTAAGCAAAAAGAAAAAATCCACTACATGTATTGGCATCTCCCTATTTTCACACCTCGTCGCCAAGGCACTATCTTCGGCACC
>CAMJOD010000184.1 GCA_946407465.1 uncultured Clostridia bacterium | reverse complement strand
CTTGGCCGTGTGGTTGTTCTTCCCGAATATCGCGGAAAACACCTCGGCGCAAGCGTTATCAATGAAGCGGAGAAGTGGATTGCCGAGCTCGGCTACACCGAAATATTCATAGACGCAAGATTGGAAGCGACAGGCTTTTATGAAAAACTCGGATACACACAAACCGATAATAAGGTTTTTAAAAGCTGGAAATTTGATTGCAAAAGAATGTCCAAAACACTGATGAAAGGAAGATTACAATGAAAAATTTGGATAAGTACAGAGGTTGCTTAATCGGCGGCGCGGCAGGCGACGCGTTGGGGTATGCTGTTGAGTTTTTGAATGAGAAAAGCATATTTCAAGAATACGGTGAACAGGGTATAACGAACTATGAACTGACACATGGCAAGGCGTTAATCTCAGACGATACGCAGATGACGCTATTCACCGCAAACGGTTTGCTGCTCGGCACGACCAGAGGAAAGCTCCGCGGCATCATGGGCTCGTATCCGTCCTATATTGCTTTGTGCTACAAGGATTGGCTCAGAACACAGACAGAAAAATTCCCTGTCAATAAGGAAAATCCATACACCTATACTTGGCTTGTGAATATTCCGGAGCTGTTTCACAGAAGAGCTCCCGGAATCACCTGCATGTCCGCTATCCGCTCAGGCGCAAACGGCAGCATTGACGAACCTATCAACAACAGCAAGGGCTGCGGCGGCGTAATGCGTGTGGCTCCTGTCGGCTTGTATTTTGAAGGCGACGGAGAAGCAGGCGAAAGGTATGACCTCATTGGAGCAGAGGCGGCTGCCATCACCCATGGTCATGAGCTTGGTTATATTCCTGCGGCAACGTTTACGCATATCGTAAGACGTTTGGCTCATGAAGATATCCGTGTTGATGAAGCGGTTCGCTCAGCGATACAGTCAACGGCTGATATGTTCAGCAAGGCAAAAGAGATTAACAGCTTCATCCGGCTCATGCATCAGGCTGTGGCGTTATCCGGCGAGGATTTGTCCGATTTAGAGGCAATACATCTGCTTGGAGAGGGCTGGGTAGCAGACGAAGCGCTCGCGATAGCTGTTTATTGCGCGTTAAAATATCCCGATGATATCGACAAGGCGCTGATAGCTTCTGTTAATCACAAGGGCGACAGCGACTCCACAGGCGCCATCGCAGGCAATATTGTCGGCGCACATGTGGGATTAAGCGGCATTCCGGACAAGTATAAAAAGAATCTTGAACTATATGACATCATTATTGAGCTCGCAGACGATTTGTACAACGACTGTCAAATGAGCGAATACAGTGCTTATACAGACGAAAAATGGGTGAGCAAATATGTAAAGCGAACCTATCCAAACTAACAGAAAAACACATCAATACATGAAACACCAATCGACAGGCTGAGTCGGTTGGTGCTTTCTTTTAGGGAGAATATTTATCCATGCGCCAATAGTTGCCGCTTTAAAGAACATGGCTGCAGCAATGCGCATAAATCCAAAGTTTTGAAAATAGGATAAGTATTCAGATAAAAATTCATAATAAAAATTTTTCAACCATATTGACAATGTGTCAGAATAGGTGTATAGTATATGTATTGACACAGTGTCAGAATAGTTTTGAAAAACATAAACACCGTGTTTTTTGAGAACAGGGACGCCGCTGTGCAAAACGGTAAATAATTCTACAACATAAAGGAGAATGGCTACTATGAAAAACTTACCAAAAATCGCCCTCGGGGCATGGGCTTGGGGCAACGACGGAACCTTTGGCGGCAATCTTTAAGGGCAAATACAGTCCGCTGCGGATATTTCAGCTGCTTGTCAATGTTCTGCTCTTGCTGTCGTTTGTTTGCACGGCGGCGTCGGGCATGCTGATGAGCCGCTTTGCCACACCGTTTATGAACGGCTTGCTGCCGTCGTCCCTTGTCCGTCAGGGACACCTTGCCCTGTCGCATTGGTCGTTTGTACTGATGGGCGTTCACTTGGGACTGCACTTCGGCATGGTTACCGCAAAGCTCAAAAACAGGGCGGTAAAACCGTCGTTGGCGCTGTGATGACCGGCGTCTCCGTCTACGGCTTTTATTTGTTCTTCAAGGCAGGTTTCTTTGATTACATGCTCCTGAAAATCCCGTTTGCCTTTTTGGATTACGACAAAGCGTGGTGGCTTGTGCTTCTCGAAAACCTCGTTATGCTCCTTGCGTGGGCATTCGCCGTTTTTTTGTTCTCCCTTTTTCTTCGGCTTATCATCAGAAAAGGAAAGAGAAAAACAGCGCTGTTGTATATAGCGTTGTTGGCAGCCGTTATTCTCGCTGCTATTGTCTTAAACACAGTGCTCAACACCCAATCGGCAAATCCGTCCGCCGCGTGGAGTATGCCGCAGACAACTGCCCACACATAGAAACAAACTTACACAGCAAAACAGCGATACCGGCTATTCCAAGCGGCGTCGCTGTTTTGTTCCTCTAAGAATATCCGCAATCTGCCTTGCGTATACGGCGGCAATTTCTTCTTCGCAGGTCACGGATAACGATTAACCGCAAAACAGTATTCGTCAACAAATCACAAAAATACTAATGACTTTTGCGCAATTTTGTGATAAAATAAGAGCAAAATTGATTCAGGCAGCAGCGCAGGCTCTGCGGTATTGCCTAAAAATCGGGGGACGCTATGGATATAGAAAAACTGATTATGGGAATGACAGTCGAAGAGAAGGCGGCGCTTGTTTCGGGCACGGATTTTATGTACACAAACCCGATTCCGCGGCTTCACATCCCGAGTTTGTGCATGTCGGACGGACCGCACGGGCTGCGCAAGCAGACGGACGGCGGTGAGGGAGGCGTCAGTATGGCGGAGCAGGCGACGGCGTTTCCCACTGCGGCGGCGACGGCGTCGAGGTG
>CAMJOD010000183.1 GCA_946407465.1 uncultured Clostridia bacterium | reverse complement strand
GTAGGTCGTCTAAAAAACGGCGCGAGGGTTCAAATCCCTTGTCCTCCGCCAAAAGCACTCACTGACAAGTGGGTGCTTTTTCTTTTTAAACAAATATAGTCTTAATGAAGATGATACAGGAGGACAAGGGATTTGAAGCGAGGTAAAAACAGTCCGGCGGACTGTTTTTAGGGAGAGCGTAGATGACGCTTTGACGCTGCACACGCCGCAGCAAGCGAAACGGACGGTATCGGGATTGCAGCGGTACTTGTCCTCCGCCAAAAGCACTCACTGAAAAGTGGGTGCTTTTCTTTATGGAAAAGTTGTCAAAAATACCCCTCCGGCCATGCACCGGCCGGAGGGGTTGATAGCTTTTGCAAATTTGGTTTTACAATTGGCAAAGTATGCTTTTTAGGTTACAGCGCCGAAACGTCTACCGGTCTGCCCTGCCCTTTGCCTTAATCAGACTCATGCTTGTCCTCCTTGTGATAATGCTTTCCGCCCTGTTCCTCAACCTTGCCCTTTAACGTTTTTATCATGCCCGTGAGAAACGACGGCAGCGGCACGCCCATTTCGCCGAGGTTTTCCAGAATCGAAATCAGCTCATTGATAATCAGCCAGACCGTGATAATCATGCCGAAACAGTAATTGATTTGCAGGCTGATGCCGATGGACACCAGCGCCGACGAAATCAGGTAATCGACCACCATGCCGACCGCGACCAGCGCCAAATAGCAAACCTTTTTGACGATTCCAATCACGCCGACGCGGCTGTTGAGCTGTTTTGTGTAGCTTGCCGCCGCCATGCCGGTGACATAATCAATCAGCATGACCGCCACCAGCACGACCAGCGGCACGGCTAAAACGTTCAAATACGCCGCCAGAGCGCCCACGGCTCCGGCGAAAAGAATGTGAATCAAATCTTTCATGTTATTCCTCATTTCGTTAATTTCTTACCAAAACACCACAATCATATAGGTGCCTGCGCCAAGATAGTAGCCTGACGACTTGTAGGTCAGCACCTTGCCATTCAGCCAGAATTTACCGGTGCCGCCGAGTGATGTTGAATTGTCCGTGCTTTTCGGGGGATAGAAAACTTTGTCGGCGCCTACTGCCGTAGCACTGTTCTTGCGCATACATACACCATATGCGGTGTAATTGCCGACCTTCGGATTATTCGGATTGTTGCCTGCAAGAATATAGAAATCATCGTAGGTCGTCAGCAAATCGGGTGTCATGTTGACCATCACCACGGTGAACGAATCGTCGTTGCGGTGTGCATAAACGTCGTCCGGCAGCGTACACAGGGCGACGTTGGCTGACTGGCGCGTCGCCAGCGTCATGGTTGTTGTATACGCGTTCGTCGCGCCGACAGGGACATTGACGTCGGCACTTGCAAAATTTGTCACATCATAGGTGCCGTTTGCGGTTATGCTTTTGGTTCCGGTCGGCGTAATGCCACCGCCGCCTTCCTGCACATAATCAACCGAAATATCGCCCTCGCAGTATTTTCCGGCGGTTTTCAGCGTCTTGGAGCCGCTGCCCTGAATGGTGGCGATGGTGTTCCCCTTGTAGCCAATTGTCACGCCTGCCATTACTGCACACCTCCGTCATAGACAGGTAAGGTATCGAGCGTGAGATAATTGCCCTTATCCCTGCTGATACAATCCTGTGCGATATATCGCGCAATTTCCCTGCCGAGCGCTTCCTGCGTTGCCGCCGAAGGGTGCAGGTTGTCAAACAGCGCTGTTGTGATGTTGTTGCGGTTGATGGCGGCACATTCCACCATATCAATCAACCGAACGTCATACGCCTTGAAGTCAGGCTCGCTGAATTTTGCTTTAATCAGGCTAATAAATTCGCGGAGCGTATTTCCGTAGCATTTGGCGGCGTCGCTGTCGCCTTTAAATCCAAGACCAAAAAAATTCTCAAAATAAGTTTCATAATATTCCGGATGGTTATTAAGCATATAGCTGACATTAAACGGCAATAGATAATAAATCTTGCAGTACGGATTATCGGTGCGGATTTTATTAAAGCAATACTGCATGCCTGTCCAGAGCTGCGCAAGCGTTGCGCTGCTTTTCCAGTCGTTAATGCCGAGCGCGACCACAACTACGTCCGCGCCGGAAAAGTCCGTGTCGCCGACAATATCATTGATAGTATGACTTTTTGTAGAGGTCGTGCAGAAGCCGAGCCCGCTTTCCGACAAGTTCATAGAGTTAGCATTATATCCGTTATGCTCGATTGCGTGTTTGACCCAGCTGTCCACCTTCGCGCCGCCGCTGCCGCCGTAGCCGTATGCGATGGAGTCGCCGACAACATACAGCGTTTGATTGGTGCTAACGTCAAAAATGCTGTCCGCGATATAGTCGGGGTGTTTCTCTCCGGTCGAAACCCATCCGGCTTCGGTGCCGGACGTGTCATAGAACGGCACGTTGATGACAACATCTTTTATATCATCTTCGGTGATGCTTCCGGTTGTTGAAATGCCAAGAAGCACACGAACATAGCCGATAGTCGCGCCGGGATTTGCGGTGTCAACTCCGGAAAAATAAACATTCTGATCCATTAAACTGAATTGCACCGGCAGCGTAATGTCATTCGTGTTTGGCGTGTAGTTCAGCGTGTACATCTGCGCCGACAGTGCTGCGCCAAGAGAATTGCCGTTGTCGCGCCTATAATAATAGACGATGACCGAGCTGTTGTACGCCGGTACAAGCTTGTTAATGCCACTAATCTGAATATCCGCTAAATGACCATATGACCCGTCATTGCTGTATTTCCAGCTCGCGTCAAACGGTATCAGCTCCGACACCAGAGTGCCCGACTGGTTCAGTAATGCCGCTTCATAACTGTCGTTGGTGGGCGGTCTCTTATTGATGATACCCGTGTTCGCGTTATAGGGCACGTCCGGCGTACCCTCGCGCCATTCGTAGATATAGCCGTCGG
>CAMJOD010000182.1 GCA_946407465.1 uncultured Clostridia bacterium | reverse complement strand
ATAGGCTTCATACAGCTTATTATAAAGCTCCTGCTTGAAAAAGATATTTTCGGGATTGAGTGAGGAATCCGGCAGAAGGAAGTCAGTTGTTCCTGCATCGTCCTCATCATTACTCTGAACATCGGTATAGTTTTCGGTGAGGATACCGCCCTCGATGATAGACTTTGTTTTCTCATAGCTTTCACCGATTTGCGTTGCGACCTGTGAAATGGTTTCCTCCGTAAACTCACCACCTGAATGATTGAAAACATCCATAACCTTACGGAGACGGGCGTATTCAAATTCGCTTTGCACGGAATAGCCCGTTCGCATTGTGCGGATATAGGTATGCGCCTCAAGCTCCATATACCTCTGAGCATACTGCAGAAAAGGAGCTATGGAAATATCGTAGTTAATCAAAGCCTTACACAAACCTGTTACAAGGCTTTGCTTTATATCGGCAAAGTGCTCTTCCATTGAGTATTTATTCCTAAAAGACTTCGCCTTTTCATTTAGCGTCGGCTCATAATAGTGTAAAAACCAGTAGAAATATTTATCGTCGCTGGTCTGTACATACTGACAAATATATTCCTGCAAGTCCCATTGAGGCGGTGGCGGCGAAATGCGGTAAATTTCAAATTCTATTTTCTCGATATGGCTCACTTTTGCTTGATTCTCCTGTCTGTTTCTCTATACAAATTCTCACGCTTCATATCCATTTTAAATTGACCGTTAGCGTAGTTATCGTCATACTTCGCTTTTTGCCAATAATCTTTAGCAACCTTCAGCGCCATTGCAGCAAACTCTGCTGTGATGGTGCTTCTTTTTTGTTCTACACGAATTGCAGAGCACCGGCTCTTGTAAATCGGATTGATAGGATTGCCCTCGGAAAGTTCCTTTTCCTTCATCCTCGCCGCATATTTTCGGCAAGTAATGGGCTTGCCTTTCAGTGTGTATGGGGCGTTTCCGTTGCAATATACCTCCGTGGCTGTGTCTTATACTATAGCAAGCGAGGAGGACGCGCCCTATCACGGCAAAAGTCTGACGCTCAAACAGGGCGACGCGCTGTTTCTCTACACCGACGGTTTGACCGAAGCCGTCAACACGGACGACGCGCTCTTCGGCGAGGAAAAGCTGAAAAACGCGCTGAACGCGGAACGTGCCGAAACCGCCGGAGAAATCTGTGCGCGGGCAGGCGCAGAACTGAGCGCGTATGCGCAAAACGCCGCGCAGTCGGACGACATCACCATGCTTGCGGTGGTGTATCACGGCGGCGTTGTGCGGGAGAAAATCACCGTGGACGCGGAGCTTGCCAAGCTGGAGCCCGTTTTCGCCTTTATCGAAGCGCAGTTTACGCAGTGCGGCTTTGACAAGGACGCGGTGATGGAAATGGGCATTATCGCGGACGAAATTTGCAGCAATATCGTCTTTTACGCCTACCCCGAAGAAAAAGGCAAGCTGACGGTGCAGTTCACCTTTAACCCCGTGACGGAAGAAGCGGCGCTGGTGTTTATCGACAACGGCGTTCCGTTTAACCCGCTGAACGCGCCCGCTCCCAACCTCGACAATCCCGAGGAACGCAGGGAAGGCGGCTTGGGAATCTTCCTTGTCAAAAGGTACAGCGACCGTCTGCAATACGAATATACCAAAAAGCAAAACATGCTCAAAATCATCAAAAAGCGCAAGTAATGAAAACGTAAAACAGGGCTTGGCTCACTCGAAAAGGAGTAAGAGCCAAGCCCTGCTGTTATACTAGTCTCTGATAAAAGACTTTAAAACAGATGTCGATGGAAAATTTTGCAGAACAAGGCGGAGGACGCAGGAATCCTGACGGATTCCGAGGACGACAACGCAGTTATGCGAAATTTTACACGGCAGATGTTAAAGGATTTTATCAGAGAGTAGTATTATTATTTTCCGTTGTGCTGTCGGCAATTTGCAGCGCCACGGGGATACAGACGGTTTTTCCGCCGGAGCCGCCGCCGACCATATCGAGCAGCAAATCAAGCGCCGCCGTTGCCCGGAGCGCAGCGTCCTGTCTGACGGTTGTGAGCCGGGGAACCGCCTCTGCCGCGTCACGGCTGCCGTCAAATCCGGCGACGGAAATGTCCTCCGGCACCCGCATGCCGCTTGTCTGCAAAAAGCGCATCAGCTCCAGCGCATAGAAATCCGACGCCGCGAAAACTGCGGTATAGCCTTTGAGCAACTCCAATCTGTCCGCGTAAAATCCCCTGCGCGCCGCCGCCTGCATGGGAATCCGCCAAAAATCCGCGCGAAAGCCCAAGCCCTCGCACAAGCCCTGATACCGCAGCAAATCCATGCAGATTTTGTTGTCGGCAACGCAGAGCACGCGGCGGTGTCCGAGCCTTTTAAAATAGGCGCCGACCTGCCGCCCGCCGTCAAAATCGTCAATGCTGATGTTGCCGAAGCGGTTTTGCCTGTCGGGAAAGCCGTCGTAAACCACAAACGGCACGCGGATTTTGTCGCGCAAATCCTGATATTCATCCTCACAAAAGCCGGTAATCACCACGCCGTCCATATTCCACATGGACGCAAAGCGGACGATTTCGGTGATTTTTTTTGCCTTTTTGAGCATCATAAAGTACCCCCGGCGCTCGATTTCATCCGCCAAACGGTTCAGCGCCGCAGAAATAAAGCTGTCCTCCAGCGCGTGCCCCTCATATTTCGGGTGGTCGTTGACGACAACGCCGATAATCCGCGAGTTGTTTCTGGCAAGGAGCGTCGCCGCCATGTTGGGAATGTAGCCGCGTTCCTCCAGCCTTCGCTCCACCGCCTTGACGGTTGCGTCGGAAATCTTCTGCGTTTTACCGTGCAGCACATTTGATACCGTTGCCGTGCTCACGCCCAGCTCCTCGGCAATGTCCTTAATTCTGACCTTTCCTTCTTCCCACATACAGCTCCGTCCTTTTCTGAAAATATGCGCTCATACCAATCTTCATTAAAAAGTAGACTTTCTACTTTTTAATAGCGCCGTAGGCGC
>CAMJOD010000181.1 GCA_946407465.1 uncultured Clostridia bacterium | reverse complement strand
TGTACGGCATTCCCAACATGAAGCTCGAAAAGCAGATCGTCGAGCGCAAGCTCAGCATGATGCAGGCGGAGGGCGTAACATTTCAAACCAACACCAATGTCGGTACAGATGTTCCGGCGCAGGAGTTTACAGAGAATTATGATTGTGTGATTCTCGCCTGCGGCGCGTCCAATCCGCGTGATATAAATGTAAACGGACGGAGTGCAGAGGGGATATATTTCGCGGTAGATTTTCTGAAATCGACCACAAAGGCTCTGCTTGACAACGGGTTACAGGAAGGAGCGTTTCTATCCGCGAAGGACAAAAGCGTCGTCGTAATCGGCGGCGGCGACACAGGCAACGACTGCGTGGGCACCTGCGTCCGGCATGGTGCCAAAAGTGTTTTACAGCTTGAAATGATGCCCAAGCTGCCCGACGAAAGAACGGAAAGCAATCCGTGGCCGGAATATCCGAGAGTTTGCAAAACCGATTACGGTCAGGAGGAAGCGGCGGCTGTCTACGGCAGCGATCCGCGCATGTATCAAACCACCGTCAAGGAGTTTGTCGCGGACGAAAACGGCAGGCTCAAAGCGGTTATTCTTGTGAAGCTGGCACGCGACAACAACGGCAGAATGGTGCCGGTTGAGGGCAGCGAAACCGAGGCGGAAGCACAGTTGGTGCTGATTGCGGCAGGCTTCCTCGGCAGCGAGAGCTATGTGACAAACGCCTTCGGCGTGGAGACCGACAGCCGCAGCAATGTTTCGGCAAACGGACACCGCACCAACGTGAAAAATGTCTACGTTGCCGGCGATATGCACCTCGGTCAGTCGCTGGTTGTCCGCGCGATTCGCGAGGGAATCGACTGTGCGCGCGAGGTTGATAATGATTTGATGGGATACAGCAACCTTTAAATTGACAATTGAAAATGGAAAATGGAAAATTTTGGGTGGGCGCTGCCCACACCCGGTTTATAATGTTGCGGCTGGTAAAACATACGCGGCATTATTCATTCGGAGCGAAGCGACCCTTAATTTTCCATTATCCATTGAATAAAACGGAGTTTTATCATGACAAAATATATTTTCGTAACCGGCGGTGTGGTGTCGGGGCTTGGCAAGGGCATCACCGCCGCGTCTTTAGGCAGGCTGCTGAAATCGCGCGGCTTGAAGGTCGCGGCGCAGAAGCTTGACCCTTACATCAACGTCGATCCCGGCACCATGAGTCCCTATCAGCACGGCGAGGTCTACGTCACCGAGGACGGCGCCGAGACCGACCTCGACCTCGGACACTACGAGCGCTTTATCGACGAGGATCTGAACCAATATTCCAACCTCACCACCGGCAAGGTCTATGCCAACGTCCTCGCCAAGGAGCGCAGGGGAGAGTATCTCGGCAAAACCGTGCAGGTCATTCCGCACATCACCGACGAGATCAAGCGGTTCATCTACTCTGTCGGCACCAAAACCGACGCGGATGTGGTGATCACCGAGATCGGCGGCACCATCGGCGACATTGAAAGCCAGCCGTTTTTGGAGGCGATCCGTCAGGTCGGGCATGAGGTCGGCAAGGAAAACCGCCTGTATATCCACGTTACGCTGGTGCCGTATCTCAAAGCCTCCGGCGAGCACAAAAGCAAGCCGACGCAGCACAGCGTCAAAGAATTGCAGGGCTTGGGCGTGTCGCCCGACATCATCATTCTGCGCACGGACGAGCCGATTACGGACGCATCTATCTTTGACAAGGTGGCGCATTTTTGCAACGTGCGCCGCGATTGCGTGATAGAAAATCTCACCCTTCCGGTATTGTACGAAGCGCCGCTCATGCTCGAAAAGGCGCATATGTCGGACATCGTCTGCCGCGAACTACAGCTTAGTTGTCCTCCGCCCGATTTGTCAGACTGGGAGCAAATGGTGCGGCGCATTACAAACCGCGACAAGCAGGTGACAATCGGCTTGGTCGGCAAATACGTGGAGCTGCATGACGCCTATCTGTCTGTTGCCGAAGCCCTGCGCCACGCAGGCTATTATCAGGACGCGGAGGTTCAGATTGAATGGCTTGATTCCGAAGCCATCACGCCTGAAAATGTGCGCGAAACACTCGGCAAGCTTGACGGCGTGATTGTGCCCGGCGGCTTCGGCAAGCGCGGCATTGAGGGTATGATTACCGCCGCGCAATACGCAAGAGAAAACCGCCTGCCGTATTTCGGTATTTGCCTTGGCATGCAGGTTGCGGTCATTGAGTTTGCGCGAAATGTCGCAGGGCTAAAAAATGCTCATTCGGGAGAATTTGCGCAGGACGTGCCAAAGGTGATTGATTATCTTCCTGACCAAAGCGACCAGACCGACAAGGGCGGCACCCTGCGGCTCGGCGCTTATCCCTGTGTTTTGCAGGAGAACACCGTCATCAAAGCCGCTTACGGCAAAGCGCACATCAGCGAGCGCCACCGCCACCGCTACGAATTTAACAACCAATACCGCGAGAGGCTGCAAAGCAGCGGCTTGCGGCTATCCGGCTTGTCTCCCGACAAAAGTCTGGTAGAGACAATTGAAATAAGCGACCGTGACTTTTACATCGGCGTGCAGTATCACCCCGAATTTAAAAGCCGTCCCAACAAGCCGCATCCGCTGTTTTCGGCGTTTATCAGGGCGGCACTGAGAGGTAGAAATGAAAGTTAACAAGTTTTTTGATGATTTGGTTCCGAACTATTTGTTTGCCGATGTGGCGCGCAAGACAAACGAATTTGCCGCCGCGCACCCCGACAAGAGAATTATCAAGCTGGGAATCGGCGACGTCACCCTGCCGCTTGCCCCGATTGTGGTCGAAGCCATGAAAAAGGGCTGCGAGGATTTAAAATACAAGGAAACCTTCAAGGGCTATCCCGAATACGAGGGCTATGATTTTGTCCGCGAGTCGATTGCCGGCTATTACAAGAGCTTCGGCGTGACGGTTCACGCAGACGAAATCTTTGTGTCCGACGGCGCAAAGTCTGACTGCGGCAACCTGCCCGATATTTTCG
>CAMJOD010000180.1 GCA_946407465.1 uncultured Clostridia bacterium | reverse complement strand
AATCTCATTTTTTACCTCCCTATCGCCGCCGTGCCGAATCCTTCAAACGAACAGCGCCGTCAGCGGTGAACATCACCTCGTCCTCAAAGTCGTCAGAGATGGCGGCGTTAATCTACTTGCAGCAGTCAGAATTATGTTGCTTTAAGGGTTGCTTATTTGTTTTGGCTGTGGTATACTATTCTTATTAGCAGAAGCGTTGCTCCTACTCGATTCGGATTATATATCCTTGTCGGTATAGGACGCTTCTGCTTTTTCTTTTTCATAAAATATTCGTTAGTATAAGACTGCTTCACCGCGAGAGCATTTTCGACTGCAACAGCTGCACCCACGAGAGCACCAGCGCGGCGGTCTGCTCCTGTTGTTTGTCAGCGGAGATGGTCGCTTCGTTGTCGCCGTCCTGTGCGCCGTAGTCGCCGAAGCCGGCGTGGTTGCCGCCGGAAATCTGTTCGGTGACGCTGAGTTTGGGGAGATGGGGCTGCGCCTCGCGGAATTTGTCCTGCTGCATCACGCCGTCGCGCGTGCCGTAGACAGAGAGCACCGGCGGCGCGTTTTCGCTCATTTTGCCGGAGGGATAGGACGCGAGCAGCACCGAGCCGCTGATTTTGTCCGCGTGGCTGTCGCTGTAGGAGGCAGCCGCCACGCCGCCGAGCGAGTGACCGCCGACCAGCCAGTTTTTGTAGTCATAGCCCGAAACAACCCTGTCGGCGGCGTTCATGTCGAGCACCGCCAAGCGGAACGGAAGCTTGAGCAAAAAGCAGTCGATGCCGCCTGCCGCGAGCCTTTTCATCAGCGGCGCGTAGGCTTCGCTGTCCACCTTGCCGCCGGGATAAAACACCAGCGCGGCGTCCTCGCCCTTTCCGTCAAAAAAGAACGCGCCGTCCGTCTCGGAAACAGTCACGCCGTCGCCGCCCTGCATCGCCTGCATGGCGGCTTCTCCGGCGCTGTAGTGGATATTCAGATAGATTGCCGAAGCGCCGATGCACAGCGCCAAAAAAACAGCGACGCTGATAAGTATGATTTTTTTCTTGCCGCCCCTGCGCCTTTGACGGACGGCTGCTCTTTGCTGCATGAAATCACCCGATAATATCTTTGATAACCTCGCCTGCGAGTATCAGTCCGGCGACCGAGGGAACAAACGCGGTCGAGCCGGGAATGTCGCGGCGGACGGTCTGCTCGTCGCTCTTTTTGACGGGACGCACCGGCGGCTCCTTGGAATAGACCACCTTGAGCCTTTTGATGCCGCGCTTTTTACACTCGTAACGCATGACGCGCGCGAGCGGACAGACCGAGGTTTTGTAGATGTCCGCGACCTCAAACCGCGTGGGGTCGAGCTTGTTGCCTGCGCCCATGGAGCAGATGACGGGCGTGCCTGCCGCCTGTGCCTGTTCCACCAGCGCGAGCTTGCCCTTTACGGTATCAATCGCGTCCACGATATAATCATATTGCGAAAAATCAAAGGTGTGCGCGGTTTCGGGCAAATAAAAGGTGTGATAAACCGCCACCCTGCACGCAGGATTAATATCCAGAATCCGCGCCTTGGCGACGTCGGTTTTGTACTGCCCTATCGTGGAGCGCAGGGCGATAATCTGGCGGTTGAGGTTGCTCTCGGCAACGGTGTCGTTGTCAATCAGATCGAGCGCGCCGACGCCCGAACGCGCGAGCGCCTCCACAACATAGCCGCCAACACCGCCGACGCCGAACACCGCCACACGCGCGTTTTGCAGCCGCCGCATGGCTTCCTCGCCGAGCAGCAGCTCTGTGCGCGCAAACGCCCTGCTCACAGCATTTCCTCCAAAATCTGCGCCGCGTTGGCAACGCAGTCGTCGCAGGAGCAGATGACTCTGCCGGTGGCGACGCCCTTCAAGTCCATGCAAACCGTCGCGCCGCAGCGGTCGAGAAACGCACTGTAGAGACCGCGTGCCGTACCCATGACGCGCTGTCCCTTTTTGTGCAGTCCCAGCACAATCTGTGCGCCGCACAACGCGCCGCAGGTGGCGCCCATTGTGCCCATGCCGGCGCCAAAGCCTGCGCCGAGTGCGCGCGCCGTTTCCAAATCTATTCCCAAATCCTCCGCAAAGGCGGCGATGACCGCCTGTGCGCAGTTGCAGCCGCTGTGTTTATACTGCACTGCCAAGTCGCTCTTTTTCATAAGAAGAAACCCTCTCTGCACATTTTCTTCTATTATAACGGTTTTCAAAAAGTTTTGCAATACATTTGCACTTCTTTCCTTTTTGGTGTATAATACACTGTTGAAAGGTTTGATTGAGAATGAAATATAATTTGCACACCCACACCGTCCGCTGCAACCACGCCACCGGCACCGACCGCGAATATGTGGAAGCAGCGATTGCGGCAGGCATGCAGGTGCTCGGTTTTTCCGACCACTGTCCGCAGTTTTTCCCGACAGAGGACTACTACAGCTATTTTCGCATGCTGCCGGAGCAGGCGTTTGGCTACGCGGAGAGCGTCCGCGCCCTGCAAAAGGAATACAAAAACGACATCAAAATTTTGCTCGGCTTTGAGACGGAATATTATCCCGAGACCTTTGAGCCGTTTATGGCATTTGTGCGGCAGCTGCACCTCGACTATCTGATTATGGGGCAGCACTTTGTCGGCAACGAATACGACGAGGGCTCCTACTACGCCGCCTCCGAGGGCAAAAAAGAAGCCTACCTCGACCAATATGTGAAGCAGGTCAAGGAAGGACTGGACAAGGGCGTGTTTACGTATGTCGCACACCCCGATATTGTGTGGTATGGAGGCGACATGCGGTTTTATGACGACCGTATGCGCGATTTGTGCCGCTTTGCCAAGGAGCGCGATATTCCGCTCGAGTGGAACCTGCTCGGCTATCTCAACGGCAGAAACTATCCCTCGCCGCGGTTTTGGGATATTGTCGCCGAGACCGGCAACAAGGTGGTCGTCGGCTTTGACGCGCACAGTCCGCAGATGCTCGGCAGAACGCAGCTGTATGAGGAATGTCTGGGCTTGCTCAACGCGCGCGGCATTTCGCCCGTTCCGTTTGAAGAAATTCATTTGCGCCATGA
>CAMJOD010000179.1 GCA_946407465.1 uncultured Clostridia bacterium | reverse complement strand
AAAAATCTCCAATAAATCAAAAAAGGCATCCCATCAAATGATGAAACGCCTAAATGCAGATACAAAAAAAGAGCTGACTTTATATTTCTATAAAATCAGCCCTAACCAATTATTCATAAAGAAAAAGCTCACTGCTTAGTGTTGGCATCTCCCTATTTTCACACCCCGTCGCCAGAGCACTATTTTCGGCACCACAGAGCTTAACTTCCGTGTTCGGTATGGGAACGGGTGGACCCTCTGCGTCATCGACACCAACTAAAAGCAATGAGCTTTTGTGGCTCCCCCAACTGGGCTCGAACCAGTGACATCATGATTAACAGTCAAAGGCAAAAACCTCAATTGTGGCTTTATAGCCGCCTTGTTGTTCAAGTCTGTAGTTTATCCGTAGCTTAACAAACAAACAACTTCTCACAACGTTGGTTATTATACCACGAACAAATTCATTTGTCAACAGAAAATATAAAAAAATACAATCTAAAGCGGCATTTATAGTTTTTCGGCAGGCGTTTAACGCACGCGCGAGCCGGATTAAGGTGTTATATAACGCTCGCCGTGCGTTAAAACGCATTAACTAAACATGGAAATCACCTTACCTTTAACTAATCCTTAACTATTTCTTAGCTAATTCTTAGCTAATCTTTAGACAATAGCAAATTACCGGCAAATTAAATAACCGCATCACCAAGCCATTTTGCGACCGACAGAATTGTCGGCGGCAAGTTAGCCGCACAGCGCCGCAAACGTCTCCTTCCCTGCCACGCCGTCAACCTCCAGCCCTGTGCGGTACTGGAACTCACGAACCGCTGCCTCGGTGCCTGCGCCAAAGTAACCGGTGAAGCCGCTGGGGTTGAAGCCGGTGCAGATCAAGAGCCCCTGCAGCGTCCGCGTGATGTTGCCCTGCCTGCCGACGCCTACGTTAAATATCGCCGCCTTGGTTCGTGCCCCGAATATCCCATCCACCACAAGTCCTGCGCCAGTCTGACGGTTCAGCTCCGTTTGCAACGCCTTGACCAGCGCCGCCTTGGTGAGCCTGCCGTAAATACCATCGACCGCAAGACCGGCGCTGTAGTTTTCGTTTAACCACGCCTGCATGGCTTCCACCGTCGGCGCGTCCGGCGGAAGCGCCGGCGCGTCTGACTCCGGCTCCGGTTCGGGCGTTGGCTCCGGCGCAGGCTCGCCGCTGTCCTTGTTCCAGCCGTTATAGCCGCCGCTTTTGATGATGGTCGGGTAATCTTTATAGCAAAAATCCTTGTCGATCGTGCCAACGCCGGGAATATAGTTCTCCTCGAGCACGTTTGTCTCGCCGCCATATTGCCAAATACAGAGGTTATCGCCCTTGTACCCACACTTGCTCGCCCAATGCGCAAACCACATGTCGTACTTGCGCCAAATCTCCTCGGAAATATAATTTTCGATTTCCTCAAAGCCGGTGTAGAGCATGGGATAATAGCCTGCCGCTTCCAGCCCTTCGAGAATATACTTGGCGTTGCGGTTGACGTTGGCAAAATTCCAGCCGCCGCGTTTTATCTTGTATTTGTCCGCGTCCTCGACGTCAAGCGCGATCGGGTACGTCGGACGCAAGCCCTCGAGCCGTGACAGGATTTTTTGCAGCTCCTGCTCGTCCTCGGCGGCGCTGAGAGAGTAGGTGTAGTAGTATGCGCCCCACGGCATGCCTGCTGCCTCCGCTTTGCGCACATTTTCATGGAACCTGTCGCCCATGCCGATCATCACAAACTGAACGCCGTAGGCTTTAAGGATTTCAAAATCTACGTCGCCGTTGTGAACGCAAATATCCACACCCCTCGCCTTAATCAGACTCATGCTTACACCCCCTCTTGGAGCACAGGAATACCATATTGAGAAGCCGCTAACTGTTCAATTCTACAGCCACGGTATTCCTCCCACCCTTTCACAAAAAAGGCAACATCGGCAGTAGAGAGTAATTCCAACGACTTCCCAAGGAACCACAAAGGTTTTGCGTCGTGGGGCGCATTTTCAAAAAAGCTGTCTATCACCTCAATTTCTTCGCCAACTAACTCTTGTGCAATTTTGACGGCTTTCTCGCGTTCCTGTTTGATTTGCTCATTAGTTTTGTTGCGCATGGGCTGACTGATAAATAATTTTTTCATAGTTTACTCCTCCGAATCCTTGTCTTTTTGATAATGCTTTCCGCCCTGTTCCTCAACCTTGCCCTTTAACGTTTTTATCATACCCGTCAGAAACGACGGCAGCGGCACGCCCATCTCGCCGAGGTTTTCCAGAATCGAAATCAGCTCGTTGATAATCAGCCAGACCGTGATAATCATGCCGAAACAGTAATTGATTTGCAGGCTGATGCCGATGGACACCAGCGCCGACGAAATCAGGTAATCGACCACCATGCCGACCGCGACCAGCGCCAAATAGCAAACCTTTTTGACGATTCCAATCACGCCGACGCGGCTGTTGAGCTGTTTTGTGTAGCTTGCCGCCGCCATGCCGGTGACATAATCAATCAGCATGACCGCCACCAGCACGACCAGCGGCACGGCTAAAACGTTCAAATACGCCGCCAGAGCGCCCACGGCTCCGGCGAAAAGAATGTGAATCAAATCTTTCATGTTATTCCTCATTTCGTTAATTTCTTACCAAAACACCACAATCATATAGGTGCCTGCGCCAAGATAGTAGCCTGACGACTTGTAGGTCAGCACCTTGCCATTCAGCCAGAATTTACCGGTGCCGCCGAGTGATGTTGAATTGTCCGTGCTTTTCGGGGGATAGAAAACTCTGTCGGCGCCTACTGCCGTAGCACTGTTCTTGCGCATACCTACACCATATGCGGTGTAATTGCCGACCTTAGGATTATCCGGATTGTTGCCTGCGAGAATATAGAAATCATCATAGGTCGTCAGCAAATCAGGCGTCATGTTGACTATCGCCACGGTGAATGAGTCGTCGTTGCGGTGCGCATAAACCTCGTCCGGCAGCGTACACAGGGCGACGTTGGCTGACTGGTGCGTCGCCAGCGTCATGGTTGTTGTATACGCGTTCGTCGCGCCGACAGGGACATT
>CAMJOD010000178.1 GCA_946407465.1 uncultured Clostridia bacterium | reverse complement strand
TGCTATTATAACACTTTGGGGCTATGTTGTCTGTATTTTTTTATCATTTTCCCGCGTTATTGCTGGATTATTTCGGGGTTTTTATGTGGGAAAGTTGAGTAAATACTCTTTTGTTCCGTATTGAAAAACAAGTTCTGATTTAATTCTATCCCTTTTCCTTAAACGTTTAGCAAAACTATAAACTTTGAGTGCTTTGTATTCTATAAGCAAATTATTTATAGTTTTATTTTGATTTTCACGGAGTTCTTCAAGCTTCTTAATCTCTTTTTGAAGATATTTTATATGTTTTTTTAATTTATTTATTTTTGGTTGACGTGAAAAGAATCCTGCAAGGAATAACGCTAATCCTCCAAATAAAAAACCAAAAACCATAGTTATTCTTTTCACTATTCATATTCCCCCAAAAATGATATTAAATCATCAATTTTGCTCTCTGTCTGGTTTAAGGATTCGAAGAAATCTTCCGTTGACGTGTGTTTTGGTACCATTCGGCTAAGTTCTTCGTACTTTCCAATAATCTCGTTATCAGTTTTAATTATTTTATCTGTTGTGTTGTAAAGCTTTCGGGTCTCTATTGAGTCAATAACACAGAATTGTATAAAATCTTTGGTCATCACCGTAGCTACAGGTATATTGATGTAAGGTATTCCTTTCTGTCTTATCATACCGACAACAGCTTCTCCAAAAAAACTTACAGCGTAAGCAATGAATCTAAATTCCACACAGCGCAGCTTATCTTCTATTTTTCTTGCGCGTGTATATGCTTCAGATAGTACTCTAACTACTACTCCACCGGTAATATCCTGAAAACGAATCGTTGCCAAATGGGCATATACTTCTTGTGCGTTTGCTTTATTTTCAAAAGCTTCATTAGAAAGATTCTGCGCAATTTTTATCAAGTAGTTGGATTCGTATGCTTTACCTGTTTCGTCCGTGAATATATAATCGAGGAAAGAACTACCGGGAGCAGGAAGCCCTTGCTTTGACATCGTATCTGCCAGCAAATGCCTAAAGGCTTGAATAATACCAAACCAACCTTTTTGTTTTATCATTAAGGCAAATGGGTTATCTTTTCCCAAAGCTAAAATGTCATGACCCCACAACAATCTATGGAATAAACCGTAAGCGTTTTTACCAAAACGATTCTTAAAAGTCTTATCTGCTTTATCAATGAAATCGCCTTTATGTTTCAGAATATCGCCTAAAAACTCTTGAAAAAACGAGAAATCTCCCTTTTGACCACTTGCTGCTTTGTGAATGTCATTAAGATATTGTGAAAACATCTTACTGCTGGTAATCGCAACGCCTGCAAGACCAATAGCCAAAGCAAAACAATAATCCCATGCATCCAAATTAGATTCAACCGTTTGAATCTCATTGAGATTAATTTTTTTCTCTTCCGGTAATTCGATTAATTCTTTTTTTATATTTTCTTCTATATCGTAAATAGCTCGGTCATAGACAATCTCATAACTCTCCATTTAAATCTCCGGAAAAATCACAGCAAAATATAGAAGCTTCTCAATAAGCTTATCATCAGCAGAACCAAATAATGATTTTATTTCTGATATTGTTTTGTCGTCTATTTCAATTTCAATTTTTTCTCCGTTATTGTTCATATCAAAAAGCAGGATTGTGTCTTTACAACACTTCATATCAAGACTGCTTAACAAAAAATCAAGCATATAACCCTCAGTTTTTTCATACTTGTGATATAAATCTATTAGTTTTTTATTTACACTTATCTTCATAGCATCTTTTCCTTTAGTGTTTGTTGATAAAAAAATTATAACACAACCATTATCAAGTTACAATGTTTTATTTGTATTTTAGCAAAGCATTATTTCAATTATCTAAAATACAATAATCAAACTTTCATTTGTGATTACAACCTGAATATCACCCCCCAAAAAGCAACCGCTCAGGCAAGCCAAGCTTACCCGAGCGGTTTTTTGATTCATTCTCACTTCGTCACATTCAGGCTGCTGTCCACGTTGAGGGTGACAGCCATCGGCGCCTGCACGTTGTCGGCGGTGTTGTAGAAAATAGTGGTGTTGGACACGCCCTTTTGGGTGCCGTAGATGATAAAATCATACTGTTGGCGGTCGAAGTTGTAGTTGCAGGTGATGACGTAGTTTTTGTTGTCGGTTGTAATGCGCCAGTCAAAGCCGTAGGAGGTCTTTCCGTTCGCATAGATATGGAGCGGTGTGCCGGTATGCTCGGGCGCGATGCGCTTGGTGTCCATATAGACGCGCTCGCCGTCTACCAAAATAATATTTGCGGCGTCGGTATAAGCGAGGCTGTGACCTGCATAGGCTTTTTTGGCAACCGCCATGGCAGGCGAATCAACGCTCTTTTGCACGGCAGGCTGCGTAGCGGTTTGATTGACCTCGGCGGTCTTGGCGGCAGGCTGCGCGGCGGTTTGCTTGACCTCAGCGGTCTTTTCGGCGGCAAGCGTTGCAGACTTGGGCAGTGCGTTGTTCTGAGAGATAGTCGCTGTAATGGCGGCAGGCTGCGCCTTGTCGCGGTGGTTTATCTGCATGCAAACAAGCCAAACGGTTGAAGCGAGGAGCAGGCTCACCAAAACAAGTGAGATGATGGCAAGTGCCAGCGGCGTCCGGGACTGCTTTTTCGGAGCAACAGCGCGTCCGCGTGTGTAGTTGTCGTTATAGTTATCAAAGCGGTTGTTTTCAAATCTGTTGTTTTTCATTGTCATATCCTCCGATACAAATTACTTACAGTGGTCTTTCCCTCTGTTGTGATACCATTATATCACCCCCATCGTGACAAAACCATGACAACCGTTGCCGCGGTGGGCACCGTTGCCGCGGTGGGCACCGTGGCAACGGTGGGCAGCGCGGCTTTGGATAGCGTCATAATTAGGTGAACTCAGATTAACGCCGCATTAGAAAAAACTATTGAATTTTATGTCGCCGTTGCCTATCTGAACGCGGCTATGCCGGTAATCTCACTATCAAACGTAAGCTGCGCGGACTGCGCTCCGTCGCAACGGCGGACTGCCCACCGCGGCAGCGGTCGCGGTTTTGGATTTTTATAAATCGAGTAGGAGGCTGCCCATTAGTTGAGCAGCCGACCTCTCACACCACCGTG
>CAMJOD010000177.1 GCA_946407465.1 uncultured Clostridia bacterium | reverse complement strand
CGCCGAGCGTCTCCTCAAGGTCGCTCATTTTTTGCACCGTAAAGCCGTGAAACCGCTGACCGCGCACAAACGCGTCGCTCGCCATCACGGCGGCAGGCTGAATCCCAAAGCGTTCAAACGCGCGCAGCACCTTGTCCGCGCCGTCGCCCATGCCGTAGAGAACGACCGGCTGACCGCAGTCCTTGAGCGTTTGCCATACATTGTTTTCTTTTTGCAAAAATGACAGCACAGGCACCTCCGAATTTTCAGAAAAAAAGCGCCCACCCTATTGGGTGGACACTTTACGTGTTGGCATCTCCCTATTTTCACAGCCCGTCGCCGGACAACTATCGTCGGCACCACTGAGCTTAACTTCTGTGTTCGGTATGGGAACAGGTGGACCCTCAGCGTCATCGACACCAACTTTTTTTGAGAACGAAAAACATTATACTACAAAATCCTCCGTTTGTCAACCCTTTTTTTGCGCCAGTGGGCGCTTTCGGCGGCTTTGGCCAGTGGGCGGCAGAGATAACCGTCATCAACGCCGCGTCAAAAAAGGCTTTGGCGGTTGTGCTGCTGTTGCCTTTTATAACGCGGCGATGATGGTAATCTATTATTCAAACATATAGAGTAACGTTTCCTTGACACCGTAGCGCACCGATGTGTGCGCACGGGTAGTGAAACGTTTGTTTCCTTGATAAAAACGGTTGGATAGGACAACGTGGTCGGGCGAACACATGGGTTCGCCCCTACACATATAATCACAATGCATTTTGCAAAACGGATGTCGCTATTCCTTTTTTGAGCGCGGCGATGTCGGTTATCTCTTTATCATACGTCAGGTTCGCGGACTGCCCGCCGTGGCAACGGTCGCGGATTGCCGGCACGGCAGTGTGCGGATTGCCCACCGTGGCAACGGTCGCCCCTACACATATAGTCACAATGCATTTTGCAAAACGCTTGTCGCTGTTGCCTTTTTGAACGCGGCTATGCAGGCAATCTATTATTCAAACGTCCGATTCGCGGATTGCCGGCACGGCAGTGTGCGGATTGTCGGCACGGCAGTGTGCGGCAGTTATTTTGCCAGAATTTCCCAAATATCACTGATATACATCTTGTGATAATCGTCGCCGTTGTAGTTTTTGAGCACCGCGTCGCCGCCGAGCACGCTCTCCTCGTTGAGCATCTGCGCATAGAGCTTTTTGCACACCAGCACCAGCCGCGCCTCCTCAAAATACGGCACGCCATCCTCGGTGAACACCGGCGTCAGCCCCGTCTCCGCCACCTTGTCCACGTTTCTGCCGCTCTTGGAACCGCAAAAGCTGAGCGCCTCGCGGTACTGCTCGTCAAAGAAGCAGATGGTAAACATATCGCCCTGCTCCAAAAACTCGTAGGTATAGCGCGAGGGACGGATAAAGGTAAACGCCACGGGCTTTGTCCACATCAGTCCCAAGCCGCCCCAGCTGACGGTCATGGTGTTGAAGCCCTCCTGCGTTCCTGCCGTCACCAAGCCCCAGTCGCTGCCGAACAGCTTGAACGGATTGTCAAAAATTTCCTGCGGATTAATTGAACGAAACTCTGCCATAGAACCATTCCTTTCTTGAAAAAATAATCTCAAATATCTCTTTTCTTATTATAACAACTTTTTGAATAATATTCAATAGTTTCCCTAAAATATTCATTATTTTGAATATTTTAGGGGTTTTTGTGAATATTCATAACAAATATTGTTCGCCTATTTGCTGTTGTCCGGCGGCTTCTCCCCTGCGTTTTGTGCATTAAATTCAGCTATTTTCACAAAAACCGTCCACGCCGCCGCCATTTTTGTGCAAAGCTTAAAAATTGAATATTTATTCAAATAACACTTGATTTTTCGCAAAGTTGGTGTATAATGGTATTCGTAATCAAAAACTATTGGAGGAATCATCATGGCAGACAAAAAAATCAAAAAGGTCGTTCTCGCCTATTCCGGCGGTCTGGACACCTCCGTTATTATTCCGTGGCTGAAAGAAAACTATGACGACTGCGAGGTTATCGCTGTTTCCGGCAATGTGGGACAGGGCACCGAGCTGGACGGCTTGGAGGAAAAGGCGATTGCCACCGGCGCTTCCAAGCTCTATATCGAGGATTTGAACAAGGAATTTGTGGAGGAATATGTGTTCCCCACCGTCAAGGCAGGCGCTGTCTATGAGGGCAAATATCTGCTCGGCACCTCCTTTGCGCGTCCCGTTATCGCCAAGAGAATTGTAGAAATCGCGCTGGCAGAGGGCGCCGACGCCATCTGTCACGGCTGCACCGGCAAGGGCAACGACCAGGTGCGCTTTGAGCTTGCCATCAAGGCATACGCTCCCGACATGAAAATTATCGCTCCCTGGAGAACCTGGGAATTTAAGTCCCGTGAAGAAGAGATCGCCTATGCCGAGGCAAAGAACATTCCGCTGAAAATCAACAGAGAGACCAACTACTCCAAGGACAAAAACCTCTGGCACCTCAGCCACGAGGGTCTGGATTTGGAGGATCCGGCAAACGAGCCGCTCTACAACAAGGAGGGCTTTCTCGAAATGGGCGTTTCTCCCGAACAGGCGCCCGACAAGCCCGAGTATGTGACCATTCACTTTGAAAAGGGCATTCCCACCCAAATCAACGGAGAGGACACCGAGAGCGTCGCCGTTATTGAAAAGCTCAACGAAATCGGCGGCAGAAACGGCATCGGCATCACCGACATCGTAGAAAACCGTCTGGTCGGCATGAAGGCGCGCGGCGTCTATGAGACTCCCGGCGGCACCATTCTCTACGCGGCACACAACAAGCTCGAAGAGATTTGCCTCGACAAGGACACCCTGCACTACAAGAAGAATCTCGCCAACACCTTTGCGGATTTGGTCTACGACGGCAAGTGGTACACACCCTTGCGCGAGGCGATGTCGGCATTTGTTGACAGCACGCAGGAATATGTGACCGGCGACGTCAAGCTCAAGCTCTACAAGGGCAACATCATTGACGCAGGCGTCACCAGCCCCTACAGCCTCTATGATGAGGAGATTGCGACCTTTGACGAGGACGAGGTCTACGACCAGAACGACAGCGCAGGCTTCATCAACCTGTTCGGTCTCCCCATCAAGGTACGCGCCAAAAAAGGTCT
>CAMJOD010000176.1 GCA_946407465.1 uncultured Clostridia bacterium | reverse complement strand
AAAATGCTGCGTACTCTTTTTTATTGATTATGACTTTTCATGCGTGGGACGTGACTCTGGTAAAAAAGGCTGTTGTATTTTTAACAAACCTGTGTTATAATAGACTTTATGCAAAAATATGATGAAATTGGGAGGAATAACATCGTGAAAAGACTGATGTTGGGCAACGAGGCGATTGCCAGAGGTCTGTATGAAGCAGGCGTGACGCTTGTTTCGAGCTACCCCGGCACTCCGTCAACGGAAATCACCGAGTTTGCCGCAAAATATGATGAAATCTATTGTGAGTGGGCGCCTAACGAAAAGGTTGCCACCGAGGTTGCGTTCGGCGCATCGCTGCGCGGCGCGCGTTCGGCTTGCGCCATGAAGCATGTCGGACTGAATGTGGCTGCCGACCCGCTCTTTACCCTTTCCTACACCGGCGTCAACGGCGGTATGGTGATTTTTGTCGCCGACGACCCTGCCATGCATTCCTCGCAGAATGAACAGGATTCGCGCCACTACGCCATTGCGGCAAAGGTTCCCATGCTGGAGCCTGCCGATTCTGCCGAGGCAAAGGACTTTGTCAAGGCGGCGTTTGCCATTTCCGAGGAATTTGACACCCCTGTTATTATCAGAATGTGTACGCGTATCGCGCACTCACAGGGCGCTGTGGAGCTGTGTGACAGAGAGGAGCACGCGCTGCCGCCCTATGAAAAGAACGCGCAAAAATATATCATGGCGCCTGCCAACGCCATTCGCCGCCACCCGTTTGTGGAGGAGCGCACCAAAAAGCTCGCGGAGTACGGCGAGACCTCGCCGCTCAACCGCGTTGAATACGGCGGCACCGAAAAGGGCATTATCTGCTCCGGCACCTGCTATCAGTATGTCAAGGAGGTGTTCGGCGACAGCGTTTCCGTGCTCAAGCTCGGACTTGTCAATCCGCTTCCCACCGAAATCATCAGGGACTTTGCCGCCAAGGTAGACAAGCTCTATGTCATCGAGGAGCTGGACGGCATCATCGAGAGCCAGCTCAACGCGCTCAAAATTCCGTGCGTGGGCAAGGAGCTGTTTTCACCCATCGGCGAATACAACCAGACCACCATTCGCGACGCGTTCGGACTGCCGCAGCCCGAGAGCGTTTCCGCCGATACACCGGTGCCGGTTCGTCCGCCCGTCATGTGTGCCGGCTGTCCGCACCGCGGCCTGTTCTATACGCTTTCCAAGCACAAAATCACCTGTCTGGGCGACATCGGCTGCTACACGCTCGGCTCCGCCGCGCCGCTGTTTGCGCTTGATTCCACCCTCTGCATGGGTGCTTCCGTTTCGGGCTTGCACGGCTTCAACAAGGCAGGCGGCAAGGACAGCGAGAACAAAACCGTCTGCGTCATCGGCGACTCTACCTTTATGCATTCCGGCGTGACCGGCTTGATTAATATTGCCTACAACGCCTCCAACTCCACTGTTATTATTCTCGACAACTCCATCACCGGCATGACGGGTCATCAGCAGAACCCCACCACCGGTTACAACATCAAGGGCGACCCGGCGCTCGCCGTTAACCTCGAGGCGCTGTGTCATTCCATCGGCATCGAGCGTGTGCGCGTGGTTGACCCCTACAACCTCAAGGAATGTGAGGACGTTATTTTGGAGGAGCTTGCCGTGGACGCTCCCAGCGTGATTATCTCGCGCCGTCCCTGCATGCTGCTCAAATATGTCAAGGCAAAGCCGCCCGTCAAGGTCAACGAGGACAAGTGCGTCGGTTGCCGCCGCTGCATGAAGCTCGGCTGCCCTGCCATCAGCATGAAGAACAAAAAAGCGCATATCGACTTTACGCAGTGCGTCGGCTGTGACGTCTGCACCCAGCTTTGCAACCTGAACGCGATTGAGAAAGGGGAGAGATAACATGGAAACAAAGAATGTGATGATCGTCGGCGTCGGCGGTCAGGGAAGTCTCCTCGCCAGCAAGCTGCTCGGCAAGCTGCTCACGCAGGAGGGCTTTGACGTCAAGGTCAGCGAGGTTCACGGTATGAGCCAGCGCGGCGGTTCCGTTGTGACCTATGTGCGCTTCGGCGACAAGGTGTACTCGCCCGTTATCGCCAAGGGTGAGGCGGATTTTATCGTTTCGTTTGAAAAGATTGAGGCGGCGCGTTACGCCGATATTCTCAAAAAGGACGGCAAAATCATCGTCAATTCTCAGATGATCGACCCCATGCCCGTCATTACCGGCGCGGCGGAATATCCCGTCGCCGTGCTCGACGAGCTGCGCGCAAAGGGCGTTTTTGTGGACGAAATCGACGCTCTCTCGCTTGCCCAGCAGGCAGGCAACGCCAAGAGCGTAAACATCGTCCTCATGGGCAGACTCGCCAAATATTTCGATATTCCCTACGACAAGTGGGTTGAGGCAATCAAGGTCTCCGTCAAGCCCCAGTTCGTAGAAGTCAACCTCAAAGCGTTTGATTTGGGATATAATTTTTAACGCTCAACTCTCAAAAAAGTATGTTAGCACTTCGGTGATGAATTTTTGCAGAAGGAGTGATACCGATGGGAAATTATTTTCAGCCCGCAATTGAAACAGCCTCCCGTGAGGAGATACTGGCAATTCAAAATGAAAAGATTGTCAAGCAGGTCAAGCACGTTTATGAAAACGTCAAATATTACCGTGACCTGATGGACGAAAAAGGCGTAAAACCCGAGGATATCAAGGGTGTGGAGGATATTCACAAGCTGCCCTTCCTCTCCAAGGCGGATTTGCGCGAGGCATATCCCTATGGACTTCTCGGCACAGACCTCAAAAACTGCGTCAGAATCCAATCTACCTCCGGCACAACAGGCAAGCGCGTTGTCGCTTTCTACACACAGCATGACATTGACCTTTGGGAAGAATGCACAGCACGCGCAATCGTGGCGGCAGGCGGCACCGAGGAGGATGTTGTGCAGGTTTGCTACGGCTACGGACTCTTTACCGGCGGCGCCGGACTCCACGGCGGCTCCCACAAGGTCGGCTGCCTGACGCTGCCCATGTCCTCCGGCAATACCGACAGACAGATTCAGTTTATGATGGATCTCAACGCCACCATTCTCTGCTGCACACCCTCTTATGCTGCCTACATCGGCGAAACGCTCGCCGAAAAAGGCTACAAGCCCTCCGACAACAAGCTCAAAGCCGG
>CAMJOD010000175.1 GCA_946407465.1 uncultured Clostridia bacterium | reverse complement strand
GCGAGCTTCTTCTTCAAATAACCGTGAGGCGGCGGCTGAAACAAAAAAATATTTTTGAAAATATTTAAATCAAAACGGCTGATTTTGACGTTGACTGAGCCAAAAGACGACGGGAATCGTCGAAAACAAAGGTTGCCATTTTGTCACTAATATGTTATACTGTGTACAGATGTATTCGGAGGGTCGGTATGGAAAAGGAAAAACTGAACAGTCTCGCCGCGCAGGCTGCTCAGGGTGACAGCGCGGCATGGGAAGCGCTCTATCGCGCGATAGAGGAGCTGACGCGGTCGGTGTGCCGCCGCAATTCCATGTCGAAAGAGGACACCGAGGATATCGTGCAGGAGGTAGCGCTTTCGCTCAGCGGCAGGCTTGACGAGCTTGCCGGGATGGAGAATCCGGAGGGCTACATCCGCCGCGCGGCAAACAATAAATGCGTCGATATCGTCCGTGCCGACAGCAAGCTTCCGACAGAACGGTTCCGCGAGCATGAGGAAGTGCTGCTGCAGAAACCCGATACGGATCCTACGCCGGAAAACGTCATTGCCGGTTTGAATCCCGACAAGCTGATCGACGATTTCCTCAGCGAGCTGCCCGAGGATCAGCGCGTTTGTCTGACGATGCGCTATATGGACGGCTACACCAACAAACAGATCTCACAGCGGTTGGGCGTTCCGGTCGGCACCGTTGCCTCGCGCGTGCGCTATGCCAAAAGCGCCCTGCAGAAGCGCGTGACCGAGTACGAGAAAAAGTACGGCGTCAAGCTGCACGCCAAATGGCTGCTGCCGTTTATGCCCTTCCGGCTGTTTCAAGGCAGCGTAGACATCCTGATGACCGACGGCGGCTCGACGGTATCGGAGATAACGCGCGCCGTTACCGGTGCAGTGGCGGTGGTGGTCATGGGCGGCGCTATCATCGGCTCCGGCTTGGTCTTCCGCAACAACGAACCGCCGCTGCCCACCCAGCCGGCAGCGGTGCAGACTGCCTCCGAACCGAGAGACGAACAACCCCGTACCGCCGCGACCGTCTACCGCGACGTCTACGAAACGCAGACGCAGACGGTTTATGAAACCGTCACGCGTGAGGTGAACGCCGCAGCGGGCGCCACAGAACCGTCAGAAAACCAGAACCGTTCTGCTGTTCGCGAAACACAGCCGCTGACCATGCCGGACAGCCTGCACGAAGGTAGTAACCGATATGTTGCAGATGATGATGTATTGCAGCAGACCAATTATCATTCCACCGGAATGAACGCTGACGTCATCTTCCCGGAGCGCTGGATTGGGAATACCGTTGTCAAAGAGAGAACCGGTTACGATACACAACCGATTCTGGAGGTGTTTGACCGGGCGGATGATATAGAATATATGAATGGCATAACGGAATCTGAATCAGGGATGAGTTATAACAGCTTGATAAAAATTCTTCGCAAGGAAGGCAACGCAGATGCAGAGGAGGACTTATCCATAGCGGGAGAGTACACGTTTCCCATGGGTGTCTGCCGTGATAAAAACGGTAATATCACCGCCAGGTATTACATGCGCCTTGCGTGGAGTAAGGGTTCCATTACCAAAACAGAGCTGGACTACGATACTATCAACAAGGATATTCTGTCCGTAGCAGAGAGCTTCCGTCCGGACGAAGCGTCCTATCAGTTCGTGCTGACCGACAGCGACAAAAACATGATTTTGACATACAACCACTAAGAACAAGGAGAGGCAATATGAAACAAACACTGAATTTTGAGAACGACGCCTACCGGCGGCTCTGCGGCGAGATTCTTGAGCGCCATCGTCCCGGCAGATGGATTATATGTGGCAGTGTAGCCGCCACACTGACAGCGGTTGCTGTTTCGCTGACAATGGCAGCAGGCAGCTATACGGCGGCTGTTTCTTCTCCTGTGCGCGCCAATGCTTCGGAACCAAGCCGTATGACGGCGTACGCAGAGCTTCCGCCGGAGATTATCACCCGTACATACACCGAAACGGTGACGGTGCCGGTTACGCAGGAATTGATGACGGTTGTGCAGAGTCAGCCCGAAACGCTGCCGACCGTGGCAGCCGTGCGGGAAACGGTCGAACCGGAAACGGAGCCGCTGCCAGCTGAACAGCCGGTGATTTCCAGCCAAAATCCGGAATTCGCGCACAAAATTCTGCGTACCGAGCGGTATACCTTTGTGATGCAATATGCGTTTTTGGTTCTGGACAATGAAACAAACAAAGTCATCCATTTCAAAGATAATTTTAATAGAAGTATGTGGTGGACAGGAACCGAGCTGCTTCTGTACAGTGATACCGGAGACAGCTACCTCTATTCACCGGATGACAATACCTATACAACGCTTGACAGCCGTGAACTGGCAGAGCTGATACAGTATCTGTGGACATGCAACGGCGAACGCTATTCTTTCTATACTGTTGACGACACGCTTTATCGCCGTCAGGAGAGCAGCGGAAAAGAGACCGCGCTGTACCAAAATCCCAAAGGGCTGAAAATCAGCTGTATTTCCGGCAGCTATCTCTATCTGGCAGAAAAAACCGATTCCGGAAATTTCTTTGTAGGTAATACTGTGGTGTCCCGCGTCAATCTGCTGACAGGCGAGAAGGAACGCCTCTTTAACTGTGACCGATTCGAATATCGCGGCGAGTCCGGTGGTGACGTCATATTCAGGACGCGCAAAGATGTACACGTACATCCGGACGGTTCCTACACATATTCCAATTCATCATCGTTCATTGAACGACTGGATTCAAGGGCTACCGTGACCGCTTATGACCGTTCGGAGCATACGTGGACGGTAGATGTCACCGAGAAACTCAGGAAACTGGTTCCGGATATTGAAGAATGGCAGATGTACAACCAAAGTGTCGAAATAGACAGCGACGAGCTGTTTTGCTGCGAGGTATACAGCAAGAACGTGGACATGAGCGATACGCAGTCTGTTTCGGTTGTGTATATCGGCAGACGTACCGAAAACGGTCTGGTCGGAGGACTGCATGTGTTTCGCGATACGCCGTCAAGTATCATTTATGCAGACGGACACAACGCCTATTATACAAAATCCACTTGGAATGACAGCACCGGCAACTACGATACAGAAATCATCACCATTCCCTATGACCACCCTGCGACACCTGACAGCGCAGAGTAAAACTTTTATCTACAGGCACACACGCTGCAAGTGTGTGCC
>CAMJOD010000174.1 GCA_946407465.1 uncultured Clostridia bacterium | reverse complement strand
TAAAACTAAATACATTTGCAAAACTCCTTTCAGACATTTTGTTTTGCTGAAACCGTCAGATGATAATTTCTCGATTATTTATTATATCACAAGTATATCACAAGAAAATAAGGATGTCATTCACCGCTTTGGTTAATTTTATATGTTTATTTAAAATATTTAGCCGCAGCGGTGAGTGACAACGGCATAAAAATGTGGTATAATATTTGATAACATACATGGCGGAGGTGAGACGGTGGCGCTGCTGCTTGATTTTTTAACGCATAATTATATCACGCTGATGATTTTGATATCCCTGAGTGTTACCATCTTCGTCAACAAGCGCCTTGCCGTTCCCGCAACCGGTTATTTTGCCGCCGGAATTGTCACCCTGCTTCTGATTACCGTTGTTGACACCGTCGGTTTTCAGCTTGAGCAAGGCAGATTATTCATCGGCGAAGCGGACAGGCTGTACCAGCTGCGCGTCGCTATGACGGCGCTGCAATATATTCTCCGTCCGCTTGTGATTATGATTCTTTCCTTCATTGTCATACCGAACAAAAAATCGCTTCCGCTGTATGCCATTCCCGCGGTGCTGAACGCCGTTGTCTACATCTCCGCCTGCTTCGGCAGCACGGCGGCGGAGCTTGTCGATATCGGCAGCCGCTGGCACAGAAGCGTTATCGGCATGACGGTTTATTACACGGAAATCTTCTATCTCTTTTTGCTGATGATGTTCTCCATCATCTATTTCAAATGGGATGAGCTGAAACGAAGCGTCATCGTGCTGATGATTGTGCTCCAGTTTATCCTCGCCACCGTTCTGGACGGCTTCGGCATCATCCGCGGCTACACCAATGTCATTTTCGCCATGGGTATGCTGGAGTATTACTTCTATCTTTCGGTGGTTTATCAGTACGAAATAAACGAGGCGATTGCGCAAAAGGAGCTGACCATTACAAACCACAAGCTGTCGCTTCTGAGAACGCAGATGCACCCGCACTTTATCATCAACGCGCTGAGCATCATCCGTTCTCTTGTAAGGCGTGACACACAAAGAGCCGTTCAGGGTATCGACGCGTTTTCAGACTATCTTAAAGTACATATCCGCGCCATTCAGACAGACGAGCTGATTGATTTTGAACAGGAATTGCGCCATGTGAACGCCTATCTTTCTCTCGTGCAGGCGGACCGTTCACGCCAGATTGACATCCGGTATGATATACAGGTGACGGATTATATGCTGCCGCCGCTGTCGCTGGAGCCGATTATTGAAAACGCCGTAAAATACGGAACGGGTAAAGATAACGGCGTCATCGTCATTTCCACGCAGGAAGTGGAAGGCGCCGTCAGGATTTGCGTATCCGATAATGCAACCGGCAATCCAGAACAAAGCAAAACGATAAAAAGAACCGGCATCGGACTTTCCAACACCCGCCAGCGCCTTTCCCTGCAATGCGGCGGAACGCTGGAAACCGAGCAGACGGACAGCGGAATGTTCGTTACCATCACCATTCCAAGAGAGGTAAACGCATGAAAATACTTGTTGCAGACGACCACCAGCTCATTGTAGACGATATTTTAGATGAACTCAGCGACCTTGTTCCCGAAGCGCAGTGTATCGGCACAAACGACCCAAGCGCCATCCCGAGCCTTGTGGATAAGCACCATTTTGACGTCATTTTTATGGATATTGACCTTGACTACGCCAACGGCATTGACCTCGCCGAACAGATTTTAGCCAAGTATCCGCATACGAATATCATTTATGTTACCTCCTATCCCGAATATGCGCTTGACAGTTACCGTACCAAAGCCAGCACGTTTCTGATGAAACCTGTCGGCACCGTAAAACTGAAAGACGCGCTGCAAAACCTGCGCTATCCCGTGTCCGATATCAAGGACAAGGATATTGCGGAAATGTCGCAAAGCGGTGTCAAACTGGGACTGAAGCTCCATCGCATCCGCGAGGAGCGCGGGATTACCGCCAATCAGCTGGCGGTAAAGCTCGGCTGTGCGCTGCAGACGGTATACCGCTGGGAAAGCGGCACGCGCATTCCCGATATTCCCACGCTGATGAAAATTGCGCAGATTCTCGGCGTCAGCCTTGACGAACTGACAAGATAAAAAGGGTCTGTTGCAAAATAGAAACCCAATAGCAATTTGCACAAAGAAATCAAGATAAAATCAAAGAAAAGACGCTTTTCAGCGGCGATTGACCTCTGAAAGCGTCTTCTTTTTGTGTATGTTTTTTCGAATCGTCTATTTTGCAACGCGTCCTTTTTTATTATACTGTTATTCTTTTCGGAAGGGTAATAATAACCGTTGCCCCGTCGGCTTTCAAGGTGCCGCCGCACTGCATTTCCAGCCTGCGGCGCATTGCTTCCAACTGTTTTGAAGCCGAAGCGCAGGCACCCTCATCAGGCGTTTTGTCCGTGCATAAAAGCACCTTGACGGTATCCCCTTCATCGGCGGTGCTGAGATACAGCGTTTCACCGTTTGGGTCATTCTGCCAAACAAAATAATCCGCCACGGATTCCAAAAGCAGCAGTGGCACTTCAAAGGCGGTACACGCCAGGTCGCATTGCAGTTCCAGATGGATATTGTTCGTAATTTTCATAAGGGAAAGATACGCCTTCAGGCAATCCAAGTCCCATTGAAACGCAACCGGTTTATCATCCCGCAACGCGTAAAGGTGCGCCCGCAGATAAGCGGAAAAGCTGTCAATCGCCGCGGCGGAGGCTTTTTTGTCCGTCCTGGCAAGAGAACTAATCACGCTCAGCGAATCAAAAATGAAATCCGAGTGAATCTGACCGCGCAACAGCAGTAATTCCTGCCTGGCAATATGCAACTCCTTTTCTTCAAACAGTTCGCTGGTTTCCTGCTGATACACGGAGGCAAGATAGATATAATACAGCATCACGCAAAACGCGGCGACAATTGTTGCATAACCCGTTAAAATGTCCCGGTGTTCCAGGAATGTTGTCAGTAGCGCCGCCAGAACGATAATCATAATAATCGTTCCCGTCCTGCGATTCCCCCGCCCGAAATAATACACGGAATACACGGCAAGCAGAAGAAGATACACAAGCTGCACCAGATACACAAGCTGTATGGGCAGCACACCGCCTTGCCAGCTGTTATTCTCGTCAATATAAAAAGCCAGCTTGCTGCCGAACAGGGCGGTTGCATACCAAACGGTATTCACAACAGTGGGGATAACAAAA
>CAMJOD010000173.1 GCA_946407465.1 uncultured Clostridia bacterium | reverse complement strand
TTTATGACGCGGCGTTACGCTAAGTGAATCTTAATATGGCGTTATCCAAAGCCGCGCCGGATGAAACGTCACGTTTCCGCGCCGGATGAAACGTCACGTTTCTGCGCCGGATGCAGCGTCACGTTGCAAAGAGATTTGCAAAACAACCGCAAGCACCATTTATGACGCGGCGTTGATGGTGTTTATCTGACCAGCCTACTATCCAAAGCCGCGCCGGATGCAACGTCACGTTGCCTGTAACCTTTTGGGGGAGTGGCGCGTTATACTTTATGAAGGAGGGAGAGAAATGGTGCAGCGGTATGCCGGTCTGACTTTTGAAGAAGTTGTGCGCAGGTATGCGCAAACGGTGGCAGGCGTGTGTGTGATGCGTCTGCAAAACCGAGCCGACGCCGAGGATTGCTTTCAGAATACCTTTGTGAAGCTGTTGACAAAGGCGCCCTCCTTTCGCGATGAAAAGCATTTGCGGCACTGGCTGATCAAGGTCGCCGTCAATGAGTGCTATTCTCTCCTGCGCAAGCGCCGTCCCCATCTCTCCCTCGACGACGCGCGCGACATGCCCGACCTTCGCACGGATGATGAACGCGATATTTCGTGGGCACTGATGAAGGTGCGCCCCGATTACCGCGAGATTTTGTATCTGCACTATTGCGAGCGCTACAAGGTGCAGGAAATCGCCGCTATTCTCGGCAGAAATCCCAACACCGTAAAAGTGATGCTGAAGCGCGGCAGAGATATGCTCAGAGCCATTTATGGAGGTGAGACGCAGTGAAAAAACTGAATTTTGACGCGCTGACGCAGTTTGAGGTGCCCGAAAGCTGGATTGAACGGGCGCTCGATGCCAAGCCGAAGAAAAAACCGCTTTGGCTGCGTCCAGCTGTCATAGGCAGCGCCGCGTCACTGGTAATCACGGCGGCAGTGGTGCTGACGCTTTGGCTGCATACAGGCGGCAGCGCGCCTCTCTCTCCCAAAACCGAGCTGCCGGTTCAGCCCTCGGCGGTTGCCGCCGGCAAAACGGAAAGCACCCTGCAAAACGAATCAACAGCGCCGACGATTCCCTCCGCAACAGGGAGCGACACACCGGATGGCGGCGCTTTGACAGTCGCTTCCGCAGCACAAGCCGTGACACAAGCACCGGCAACGCAGCCAACCGTCACCTCCGGCGCCAAGCCGACGCAAGCCGCACAGCCTGTCACGACAAAGCCGACAGTGCCGACGCAGCCCACCACAACAGCGCAGCCGACACAGCCCACGCAGCCGCCGCTGCGCATAACAGATCTGGAGTATTCGCCGCCGCCGATTGATGTGGAAAACCCCGGCGACGCGACAGCGCCGCAGAGATCGGTGAGCGAGCAGATCTCTTTATCTTATTTTGACCGCTTTGACGGCGACAAGCCGATTTATTGCCACATTTCTTGCGGCGGTACAGCTGTCACCTCGCTCTACAGTGCTGACGAACGCATGACGGTCACCGCCAAACAGCAGTGTATGGCGGTGTATGTAATGCCGTCCTATTTTACGGAGCTGCCCTACGGAACTGCACTGGAATTTATTTTTTACAACAGCGAGGGCAAGGCGTTTCGCTTTCAATATGTGGCGCTGACAGAATATATAACTTTTGAATTGATTGAATGGTAAGAGGGTATGACCTATGAAAAAACTGACGGCAATTTGTTTGGCGATGGTATTGCTTTGCTTGCTTCCGCACGCGTCTGCGGCTGTGGTGAACGGCGACGTCCGGATTGCGCTGGAAACGCTTGTTGAGCGGTGCGGCGAGATAAAGGAGGAATACCTGTTTTATCAGGAGAGCGACCGCGCCGTGTTTGAAGAGGCCGAGGAGCAGCTTGCAGCGGCGCTGCTTGATGAAGCGCTGACCGACCAAGCGGCAATGACTGTTTTGCAGACGGCAAAGGAGCAGCTGAGCGGAATCTCCGTCTATTCGGTTTACGGGCTCGATATGCCGATCGGTTATCTGCTTGACGAAAAAGCAGCGTTGTTCCGGTACAAATACGAAGCCGCCTATGCAGGCATTGTCGCCCGTCCGGAGGATTTTGACAGCTATGAGGAAGTATTTTATCACTACCAAAACGGCGCCATGGACTGGGTGCTGGTACACATAACCGACAGCGCACCCGTGCCTTGGGAAGGCTGCGCGATTTTGGGCAATCGCCTGCTGTATGCGCAAAGCGGCGATCGTCCGTTCGCGTTTGGCTACGGCGCCTATGACGTTCAGGCTGAACGGTTCACGCCGCTGACGACAGCCTATTTCAGCGGAAGCTTTGCGGAGCTGACTCAGACCGTGGAGCTTCTGAAAATCGGCGCATGTCGGGGCGATATGAACGGCGACGGCGTTTTGACCATCACCGACGTGACCGAACTCCAGCGCTGTTTGGCGGAGATGCGCGGCTATCCGTCTAACGACCGTGTAGAATGCGCCGATTTTTTCCACGGCGAATACGTGACCTATCTTTCCGACCTCAACCGAAACGGCATACACGATGCCGGTGACGTCACGCAATTGCAAAGAATACTGGCGGAAATAGAAATTGAATAACCCATACAAAAGGGGCTGTCGCAAAATTTTTTGATTTGCGGCAGCCCCCAACTTCGGAAATATGACAAAACCTTTCACAAATCAGATTGGTGTGGTTGTTCAAAATATCTGCGCTGCAAAGAGATTTGCAAAACAACCGCAAGCACCATTTATGACGCGGCGTTGATGATGGTTATCTGACCGGCTTACTATCCAAAGCCGCGCCGGATGAAACGTCACGTTTCAAAGAGATTCGCAAAACAACCGTAAGCACCATTTATGACGCGGCGTTGATGATGTTTATCTGACCAGCCTACTATCCAAAGCCGCGCCGGATGAAACGTCACGTTTCAAAGAGATTTGCAAAACAACCGCAAGCACCATTTATGACGCGGCGTTGATGGTGTTTATCTGACCGGCCTACTATCCAAAGCCGCGCCGAAATACTTGAAGTTTGGGGAGAGATGGTGTATAATGTAATGTGAATATGTTTGGAGGGAAGAGAATGGCATTAATTACCAAAAAAATTAAGGGAACAGAGGACGTGCTGCCCAAGCAGAGCTATCGCTGGCAGTTCGTTGAAAATATTATGCGCGAGGAGAGCCGTGCTTACGGCTTCCGCGAAATGCGCACACCGGTGTTTGAGCACACCGAGCTGTTTGCGCGCGGTGTGGGTCAGACGACCGACGTGGTGCAAAAGGAAATGTACACCTTCGATACCAAGGGCGGCGAGAGCGTAACGCTGCGTCCCGAGGGAACCGCCGGCGCGGCGA
>CAMJOD010000172.1 GCA_946407465.1 uncultured Clostridia bacterium | reverse complement strand
TTAAGCCGGACAATCGGCTGCTTTTCTGACGCGTTCAGATTGTCCTTGTGCGCATAGGCTTTTATTCTACGGTGACGGATTTTGCGAGATTGCGCGGCTTGTCAACGTCGTTGCCCTTGTTGACCGAGGTGTAGTACGCGAGCAGCTGCATGGGAACCGTGGCGACCATCGGCATCAGCATTTCGCTGATTTTCGGAATGCGGATGAGGTAATCCGTCGCTTCGCTGTCAATGTCCGCCTCCTCGTCACAAATCACAATGGTCATCGCGCCGCGCGCCTTGACCTCCTTGATATTGGAGACGGTTTTTTCTAATAAAGAATTTTGCGTGGCGACCGCAATCACCGGCATGCCCTCGGTAATCAGCGAAATAGTGCCGTGCTTCAGCTCGCCTGCCGCGTAGCTTTCGGAATGAATATAGCTGATTTCCTTGAGCTTCAGGGAGCCCTCCATCGAGAGCGCGTAGTCCAGTCCTCTGCCGATGTACAGCAGGCTGTCGGTGCTGATGAGCTTGGTGGAGACATATTGACACATGTCCACCACAGCGCCGATGGTTTTTTCTATCACCTGCGGCATGCTGACTATCTGGGCAGTCAAGCGGCGGCAGGTGTCTTCGTCTATTTTTCCTTTGGCGAACGCCATTTCAAATGCCAGCAGATACATCACGCTGAGCTGCACCATATACGCCTTTGTGGACGCGACGGCGATTTCGGGACCTGCGTGGGTGTAGATGACCATATCCGCCTCACGCGCGATAGAGCTTCCCTTGACGTTAACAATCGCCAGCGTTTTGGCGCCGGTGCCCTTCACCAGATTCAGCACCGCCTTGGAATCGGCGGTTTCGCCCGACTGACTGATGATAATGACCAAATCATCTGTGCCGATCAGCGGATTGCGGTAGCGGAACTCGCTGGCAATATCGACCGTTACCGACACACGCGCCAGCTTTTCGATGACATATTTGCCCACCATGCCGGCGTGCATCGCGGTACCGCAGGCAACGATAAAGATATTTTGAAACGCTCTGAGCGTTTCGGGCGTGATGCCGCATTCGCTGAGGTTCGGCAAGCCGTTTTCAATGCGCGGCGTGATGGTGGTTTTCACCGCCGTGGGTTGCTCGTGAATTTCCTTGAGCATGTAGTGCGGATAGCCGCCCTTTTCGGCGCTGTCCTCGTCCCAGTCGGCGGTGAGCAGCTCCTTTTCGAGCATTCTGCCGTGCAGTGAGCAGAAGGTGACGCCGCCGTTTTTCAGCACGGCGATTTCACCGTGCTCCAGCAGGTAATAATCCTTGGTGTATTTGATAACCGCCGGCACGTCGGACGCGATAAACACCTCGCCCTGTCCCTGCGCGACAATTAGCGGACTTTCGCAGCGCACAGCGTAGACGGTTTCGGGACGGTCGGCAAACACAATGCCCAGCGCGAACGAACCGCGCAGCTCGTGCAGCACCCTGCGGATACAGCGGATGGGATTGCCGTCGTAGTAGAAATCGAGCAACTGCGCCACCACCTCGGTGTCGGTGTCGGAGAGGAACTCCGTGCGCTCGTTGTCAATCAAAAACTGCTTGAGCTGCTTGTAATTCTCAATAATGCCGTTGTGCACAATCGTCACGCGCCGTCCCGAATGGGGGTGCGAGTTGACGTCCGACGGCTCGCCGTGGGTTGCCCAGCGCGTGTGACCGATTCCGGCGTGTCCCTGTGGCTTGCCCTGCTTTTGCATTTTTGCTTCCAAATCGACAAGCCTGCCCTTGGTTTTTGCCACGGCAATTTTGCCGTCCTCAAACACGGCGATGCCTGCCGAGTCATAGCCGCGGTATTCCAGCTTTTTCAGTGCCGACACCAGCACATCCGTGCAATCACGCGGGCCGACATATCCAACAATTCCGCACATAATCATTCTCCTCAAAAAAAGATAAAAGGGCGCAGGAACAAAACGTTCCGGCGCCCTTGCCGGTCAATACCGCTATTATAATCTAATTAAGAGGTTTTGTCAAGCAAAATTGCAAGCCGCAAGGCATTTTCTTGCGTATTATATAAATGATTTATGCTGAAATGCCTATTTTTTGAAATTTATATAGAATTAGACTGCATACTAAATGGAGTCAAAATTTTCCATTGCCTCAACGCCCGTCTGTCCGGTTCTGACCTTGACAACCTCCTCCACGTCATATACGAAGATTTTGCCGTCGCCGATGTGACCGGTGTACAGTGTTTTCTTGGCGGCTTCAATCACCCTGCCGACAGGCACCGTGCAGACAACAATGTCCACCTGCACCTTCGGCAGCAGATTGGCTTCAATCTGCACGCCGCGGTAATATTCGGGCGTGCCCTTCTGTGTGCCGCAGCCGAGAACATGCGTGACGGTCATGCCGGTGATGTCGATTGCCATCATCGCGTTTTTCAGTGCCTCCAGACGGGCTTCCTTGCAGACGATTTCCACCTTGCTGATTTTCGGTCTGCCGTCGTCAAAGGCAGGCATTTTCTTAACCTCAACCGCCTCGGCAACAGGCGTGTCGCCGCTGACCAGAACGGGCGCGCTGCCCTCTTCGATATATTCGGGAACCATCGAAAAGCCTGCGTAAGCAGAGGGCATGCCGTGTTCGGTGACGTCCAGTCCGAGCATTTCTTCCTCGCGTGTAACACGTAAGCCGAAGATTTTTTTAATAAGGAAGAATACGCCGGTCATGGTCACGGCTGTCCAGCACGCGACCGCGCCAAAGCCGAGCAGCTGCAAGCCCATCAGCTCAAAGCCGCCGCCGTAGAAAAGACCGGTCAGCGTTTTGCCTGCCGCGTTTGTGATGGAATAGCCGGGAGCGGAATCGGTTGCGAACAGACCGACAGCGAGCGTGCCCCAGATACCGTTCATCATATGCACCGCGACCGCGCCAACAGGGTCGTCGATGTGCAGCTTATAGTCGAGCAGCCACACGCCGAAGCAGACCAGCAGACCGGCAACCGCGCCGATCGCAATGGCGCCGAAGGCGTCGGTGACGTCGCAGCCTGCGGTGATGGCGACCAGTCCGGCAAGGGAGGCGTTCAGGCACATGCTGACGTCGGGCTTGCCGTATTTCAACCATGTAAAAATCATGCACACAACCGTTGCAATCGCAGGTGAAACGGTGGTGGTCAGAAAGATGGAGCCGAGCTGCTCAACGCTTGTTGCCGCCGCGCCGTTAAAGCCGTACCAGCCGAGCCACAGAATGAACACGCCCAGCGCGCCGAGCGCGATGTTATGACCCGGGAACGCGCCGACCTTGACGCTGCCGTCTTTGTTCTTTTTGAATTTGCCGATACGCGCGCCGAGAATCTTCGCGCCGAT
>CAMJOD010000171.1 GCA_946407465.1 uncultured Clostridia bacterium | reverse complement strand
GAGCAGACGCTCTCCAAGCTCAGCGGCGAGGACGTCACCATCACCTTTGTGCCGCACCTGCTGCCTGTCAACCGCGGCATTCTGGCGACAGTTTATGCCGACATCAAGGACGGCGTGACCTTTGACGAAATCCGCAAGGCATATGAGGATTATTATAAGGACGAATTTTTTGTGCGTCTGCTTGACGACGGCAAGTGCGCCGACATTCACAACGTCCGTTATTCCAATTTCTGTGACGTTTCGATTCATCACGACGCACGCGCCAACAAGCTGGTCGCCTGCGCCGCCATCGACAACATGGTAAAGGGCGCCGCCGGTCAGGCAATCCAAAACATGAACATCATCTTCGGGCTGAACGAAACCACCGGTCTCATCATCGTCCCTCCCGCCTTCTAGCCGTTGCCACGGCAGGCAGCGCGCCTTTGGAAACGTTTTCCTTAAAGACAACCTCCATCAACGGCGCGTCAGACGTTGCGGTATACAATATATAAATAAAAACATGACCGAAATATCTTTTTGAACGCGTGCAAAAACGGCATGACAAGCAACCATCTTTCACACGCAACCATAATTCCAAATTCCAAATTCCACATTCCAAATTCCCAAAAAAGGGCTATGATTATGAACTATACATTTATAAACGGCGGCGTAACGGCTCCCAAGGGCTTTACCGCGAACGGCGTTTGCGCAGGCGTCAAGCAGGCGACCTCCGAAGCCATCACCAAGGCGGTCAAAGCGAATGAATCCGCCGTGATTCCCAACGGCAAGCGCGATTTGGCGCTGATTGCATGTGACAAGGTATGCAACGCCGCCGCCATTTTTACAAAGAATCTTGTCAAAAGCGATACGATTTATGTCACCCAAAAGCACCTGCAAAACGGCAGGGCGCAGGCAGTGGTTGTCAACTCCGGCAACGCGAACGCCTGCAACCCCGACGGCTACGAAAAGGCTGAGCAGATGGCACGCCTTGCGGCACAGGCGCTGGGGATTGATGAAAATGACGTGATTGTCGCGTCAACAGGTGTTATCGGACAACCGCTGCCGCTTGCGCCGATTGAACGCGGCGTCAGCGAGCTTGCGCAAATACTGACAAAGGACGGCAGCACCAACGCGGCGGAGGCGATTATGACCACCGACACCGTCAAAAAGGAATGGGCGGTGCAGACCGTTATCGGCGGCAAAACCGTGACCATCGGCGGCATTGCCAAGGGCAGCGGCATGATTCACATCAACATGGGCACCACACTCTCCTTTGTCACGACCGACGCGGCGATTTCCTCCGACATGCTGCACGAAGCGCTGCTGGCGGCGGCTGACGTGAGCTACAACATGGTGAGCGTGGACGGCGACACCTCCACCAACGACACCCTCGCGATTCTCGCCTCCGGCTACGCAGGCAACGCCGAAATCACGGAAAAGAACGACGATTATTACGCCTTTTTGGAGGTGCTCACCGCAGCGTTTAAGGCGGTTGCCAAGCAGCTTGCCGCCGACGGCGAAGGCGCGACCAAGCTCCTGATTTGCAAGGTTGACGGCGCTGCCGACGAACAGGCGGCAAAGGTGATTGCCAAAAGCGTCATCTGCTCCTCTCTCGTCAAGGCAGCGATGTTCGGCGCGGACGCCAACTGCGGCAGAATCCTCTGTGCCGTCGGCTACAGCGGCGCCGACGTGCGCGACGTACACAAAATTGACGTCGCCTACCAATCCGCCGCAGGCGATATATTGGTTTGTCAAAACGGCTGCGGACTGGCGTTTGACGAAGCCAAGGCGGAGCAAATTCTCCTCGAAAACGAAATCACCATTCTGATTCACCTCTCCGACGGCGCCGGTCAGGCGGAAGCCTACGGCTGCGATTTGACGTATGATTATGTGAAGATTAACGGAGATTACCGCACATGACACTGCCAATACGCAAACCCAACCGATTGAGTAATTTTGATTACGCAAAGCCCGGCGCATATTTTATTACTATTTGTTCAAAAGATAAACAATGGCTATTCTGGAAAGTAGGGGCGAGCATTGCTCGCCCGCATGACACCGGTTGCCTCTCACATTACGGAAAAATCATTGAGCAAAAAATCGGCGAAATCCCAAAACACTACAAAAATGTCAATATTGATAACTATGTCATAATGCCTAACCACATTCATCTGCTTTTATCACATTACTACGATGACAGCGGGCGAGCAATGCTCGCCCCTACACCCACTATTTCAAAGATTATTCAGCAATTTAAAGGTGCTGTAACAAAAGATATTCATCAATCTGTTTGGCAAAAATCTTTTCACGACCGAATTATTCGCAACGAAAAAGAATATTTAAAAATATACGAATATATAGATAATAATCCTTTGAAATGGGAAGAAGATTGTTTTTATATCTCAACATAAACGGAGCAAACAATGGACAACAAAAAACGTGCAAAGGTTCTTATACAGGCGATGCCGTACATCAAAAAATGGTCGGGCGAGACCATTGTTGTCAAATACGGCGGCAACGCGATGATTAATGAAGATTTAAAATCCGCTGTGATGAGCGACTTAGTGCTCATGCAGCTGATTGGCATTAACGTGGTGCTGGTACACGGCGGCGGTCCCGAGATTAACGCCATGCTCAACGCCATCGGCAAGGAGAGCCGCTTTGAGGGCGGCATGCGCGTCACCGACAAGGAGACGATTGACATTGTGCAAATGGTGCTCGCAGGCAAGGTCAACAAGAGCTTGGTGCAGCTGCTTGAGAGCCACGGCGGCAGAGCGCTCGGTCTGTGCGGACTCGACGGCAAGCTGCTCATGGCGGACAAAATGGTCAAAGGCGCAGTCGATTTGGGCTTTGTGGGCGAAATCCGCGAGGTCAATCCCGAACCGCTTCAAAACGCCATGAAGGACGGCTATATCCCGATTGTCGCCACGGTCGCAGGCGGCTACGACGGCAACGTCTACAACATCAACGCCGACTTGGCGGCAGCCCAAATCGCGGCAAAGCTCGGCGCCAAAAAGCTGATTTTGATGACCGATATTCGCGGTCTCCTGCGCGACATTCACGACGACGAGAGCCTGATTCCCGTTGTCAACGTCAGCGAGGTGCCCATGCTCAAGCGCGACGGCATCATCACCGGCGGCATGATTCCCAAAATTGACTGCTGCGTAGAGGCGGTGCGAAACGGCGTCAACCGCGCCCACATCATCGACGGCAGACTCGAACACTCCATCCTTCTCGAGCTATTCAGCGACGAAGGCATCGGCACCATGTTCTATTAGCGCCGGTGGGCGCTTTCGGCGGCTTTGGATAGGTTCATTTTAAGATGAACTTAGGCGAACGCCGCGTCAGAAA
>CAMJOD010000170.1 GCA_946407465.1 uncultured Clostridia bacterium | reverse complement strand
AAAAACGCCTGCCACTTGCAAAACGCAGTGACAGGCGCATACTGTTTACTTTCAATAAGCTTTGATAAATTTTTTGAGTGCCTTGATGGCTCGGTCGGCGGCAAGCTCCTTGAATTCCTCGTAGTTTTCGACCTTGTTAAATTTAAAATCGTCGCTGATGGAGCGGAGAATGGTGAACGGAACGCCGTTCATATAGCACACATGACCCACGGCGGCGCCCTCCATCTCGCAGCAAAGCGCGCCAAATTCAAAGGCGATGTATTCGCGCTTCATGCGGTAGGTGATAAAGATGTCGCCGGTGGCAACTCTGCCGGTCATCACGTGGGAGCCGAGTCCCTGACAGCATTCCGCAAGCTGCTTGGTGAGGGCTTCGTCGGCAGGAATAGCGATTCGCTTCTCGTTTGGAAACCAAATCTGTCCGCGCGGCTCGCCCAGCTCTGTGCAGTTGATGTCGTGCTCCACGCAGTCGGTCGAGATAACAATATCGCCTACGGTGAGACGCTTGCTGAGACTTCCGGCGATGCCCGAATTGATCAGCACGTCGGGCTTAAACAGGTCAATCATCACCTGCGTGCCCACAGCCGCGTTGACCTTGCCCACGCCGCATTCGAGCAGCACAACATCCTTGTCAAAGATTTTTCCGCTGATAAACTCCAGCCCTGCCTTGCAGGTGGCAACCGCCTCCTCCATCAAAGCCTTTAAGCCGTCCACTTCGATTTTTAAAGCACAGATAATACCAATCATGTCAACACTCCTCTCAAAAAACCATTATTTGGTGTTACCAGTATAGCACACGCCGCCGGATTCTTCAAGCATTTTTTGTAAAATTAGTGCTAAATGATTGCAGTTTTGTCAAAAAAATTGTATAATACTTTCATCGGATAATCACCCTCAACATTACAGCAACCAAAGGATTTTTTATGATTTATACCCCTCTCACCAAAAAAGCGCTGAAAATCTCGTTTGAGGCGCACAAAAACCAAACAGACAAAAGCGGCATGCCGTATGTCTACCATCCGTTCCACCTCGCGGAGCAGATGGACGACGAAAACAGCGTTTGCGTGGCGCTGCTGCATGACGTGGTCGAGGACACCGACCTCACCCTAGCCGACCTGATACAGGCAGGCTTTCCCGAGGAAGTGACCGACGCGCTCGCCCTGATGACGCATGACGACCTGACGCCGTACATGGAGTACGTCGAAAGGCTCTCCCACAACCCCATCGCCGCAAAGGTAAAGCTCGCGGACCTCGCGCACAACAGCGACCTGACGCGGCTGGACGTCGTTCGGGAAAAAGACAGGGAGCGCGTTTTGAAATATCACAGGGCGATGAAGCTGTTGAAGGCTAATTCGTAATGCTTCCTTGACAGTGTAGCAGCGAAGCCGCGTGTTCGCCAAGCTGCGGCTTCCTATTTTACCGTATTTGTCACGGAATGCGCGGTTTCATCCCGCGCTGTCTTTAATGATAAAATGCCAACAAAACTTTGCAAAACACTTGACAAGTAAGCTTGGCAGTGCTATAATCTAAGCATACCAAGTAAACTTGGCAAAACAGAAAGGGGTTTTTGCAATGATGAATAAAGATCAAATCTTATCAATGGCGCAAAACGAGGGCAGAGAAAAGGATCTGCCCGATTTGGAGGCGCAGAAAAGCGGCGCATGGATAGCCTATATTATCGGTGTGGTTTTGCTCATAGTTGTTGACACGGTGAACGGCTTTGTGCTGCATTACGTCAACAGGGGCGCGGACTTTGTGCTGTTCTCAATGGCTTGCGCCGTGTTTGTGACCAAATATATTCGCCTGAGAAAACGTCACGAGCTGGTCGTCGCCATTATCTGGGGCGTTCTCGCGGCGTCTATGCTGATTGTATGGATCATGCAGCTGACGGGTGTGATGTGATATGGACAATGAACTCATTCTTCGGAACAACCTTGCTTCGGCAAGAAAGGAAAAGCATCTCTCACAGGCAGAGCTCGCCAAGCTGGTCGGTGTATCGAGAAATACCATCAGCTCAATCGAAACCGGTCAGTTCAATCCCACCGCAAAGCTTGCGCTGATCTTGTGCGTTGCACTTGACAAAAAATTTGAAGAGCTGTTTTATTTTGATTGAGCGTACAAGCCTACTATATATAGAAAATCACTACGGAGTCAAGGTGATTCCGTAGTGATTTTATTATTTATTCGGTTTTATCTGAAACAAGAATTATTCAGCGGGTTCCAGTGTGGAGAGCTGCTTGAGGTGAGCGTACTTCTGCTCTGCGAACTTCTCCGCCTCGGTGAAGAGCTTCTCGGCTCTCTCGGGGAAGGAACGGGTCAGGGCGTTGTAACGAACCTCGCCCATGATGAAGTCACGATAAGAAGCAGTGGGAGCCTTGCTGTCGAGCTGGAAGGGATTCTTGCCCTGGTCAGCCAGACGCGGATCATAACGGAAGCAGTTCCAGTAGCCTGCCTCAACAGCCTTCTTCTCCTCGAGCTGAGCAATGCCCATGCCGCCCTTGATACCGTGGTTGATACAGGGAGCGTAGCAGATGATGAGGGACGGACCGTTGTAGCTTTCAGCCTCAACAAGCGCCTTGAGAACCTGGTTGTTGTCTGCGCCCATAGCAACCTGCGCGGTGTAGACGTAGCCGTAGCTCATAGCGATGGCAGCGAGGTCCTTCTTCTTGACAGCCTTACCGGCAGCCGCGAACTGTGCAACGGAGCCGATAGGCGTAGCCTTGGAGGACTGACCGCCGGTGTTGGAATAAACCTCGGTGTCGAATACGAGAATGTTGACGTTCTCGCCGGAAGCGATAACGTGATCCAGACCGCCGAAGCCGATATCATAAGCCCAGCCGTCGCCGCCGAAGATCCACATGGACTTCTTGGCAAGCTCGTCCTTGTCAACAAGGGTCTTTTTGGCAAGCTCGCCGACCTTTGCGTCGTCAACAACCTTTTCGAGCTCTGCAATCAAAGCGTCGGTCGCCGGACGGGAGGAGGTGGAATCGGTGATGGTGTCGAGGTAGTTCTGGCAGGCAGCCTTCAGCGCATCGCTGTCGGTCGCGTCCTTGATCTCGGCAACATAGCCTGCGAGTCTGTCGCGGATTGCGTTCTGACCGAGCGCCATACCGAGACCGAACTCAGCGTTGTCCTCGAACAGGGAGTTCTGCCAAGCGGGGCCGTAGCCCTTCTTGTTGGTGGTGTAAGGTGTTGCAGGAGCGGATGCACCCCAGATGGAGGAGCAGCCGGTTGCGTTTGCGATGAACATTCTGTCACCGAAGAGCTGGGTAACGAGCTTTGCATAGGGAGTCTCGCCGCAGCCTGCGCATGCGCCGGAGAACTCGAGCAGGGGCTGCTTGAACTGGCTGCCCTTGACGGTGGAGAACTTGAACTTCT
>CAMJOD010000169.1 GCA_946407465.1 uncultured Clostridia bacterium | reverse complement strand
GACAAGGGCGGCACGCTGGTTGGCGTCAGTCCCGACTTTTTTGTGGACAGACAAGTGCTGACGGATGATTACGGACAGCTATTTCTCACCCCGACCATGCGCGAGCGCAAGGCGCTGATGGAGGACAAGGCGGACGCCTTTGTCATTTGCCCCGGAGGCATCGGCACGCTGGAGGAGTTTTTTGAGGTGATTACACTCAAGCAGCTCGGACGGCACCAAAAGCCCATCATTATTCTCAACACCCTGCATTTCTACGACCCGATGCTCAATATGATGGAGCAGTCAGTGGCGGAGAGCTTTATGGCGGATGCCGTACACAAGCTCTACACTGTGGCAAACAGCTTGGATGAGATGTGGGAGCAGCTGGAAAGCTATCAGCCGTTTACCTACGACAAATACGATATATAGGAGTGCCGTGATGGATTATTGCGAACAATGCGCCCACTACGTAACCGACGAGGAATTTGGCGACTATTGCGACGTCAATCTCGACGAGGACGAGATGGAGAAGTTTATCACCCAAACCATGAAGAGCTGTCACTATTTTCAGTTCTATGACGAGTATAAAATCGTCCGCAAACAGAATTGACCGCTGCCACGGTGGGCAGTCCGCGCTTCTGACGTTTGATGGGGAGATTACCGTCATAGCCGCGTTCTAAGTGGCGGCGGCGACATAGCGGTTTTCACGAAAAGGTAAAATGACAAAGGCAGAAAGGAGCTTGTCCTCTCTGCCTTTTGTTATGTCAAGAATCATTCGTTGTCAATCGGTTTAATCACGCGGCACGGATTGCCCGCGGCAAAGGAGTTTGCCGGAATGTCGCGCGTCACGACGCTGCCTGCACCAATCACGCAGCCCTCGCCGATGGTGACGCCGCCGCAGATGACCACATTGGAGGCAATCCAGCAATTGCTGCCAATGGTAATGGGCTTGGCGTATTCCTGACACACAAAGCTGCCGTCCTCGGCATAAACGCCGTTGCGTTCCTTGTAGCGCATGGGATGCAGCGGTGTGGCAATGGTGCAGTTGGGACCGAAAAACACCTTGTCGCCGATGGTGACAGGGCAGCAGTCGAGCACGGTGAAGTTAAAATTCGCGTAGCAGTCCTTGCCAAAGGTCGTAAACAGACCGTAGTCAAACTGCACGGGTCCCTGCAAAAACAGGTTTGGCGGCAGGGTGCCTAGCAGCTCGCGCAGCACCGCGCTGCGATGTTTTTCGTCGCGGTCGTAGAGGTCGTTGTAGTCCTTGCTCAGTGCGTGCGCACGCAGACGCAGCTCCACCAGCTCCTCGTCGCCTGAATTATAGAGCATGCCGCTCAGCATTTTTTCTTTTTCTGTCATGGTGTTTCCTCCTCGGTAACGGTCACGGTGACGTTCTTTTTGGTGCTGCGGTGCAGCGCGTCCGTCACCTGATAGGTGAGCTTGTAGGTGCCGGCGCGGTTGGGGTTGACGTGCCCGATGATTTCGAGCCTGTAGGTGATGTCGTTGCCGCAGGAGTCCGTCGCCTTGACCTTTGACGAGGCGTCAAAACCGCTGCCTGCCGTGATGGTTTTATCCTCTGCGCCGCTGATGACGGGATAGGCTTTGTTGTAGGGATTTGCCTTGTCATAATCCGTGGGATCCCAAAGACATTTTTTGTCGGTAATCCGGATTGCCTCGGGCTTGCCGAGCGGTCCGGGAATGTCGTTTTCATAGATAAAGACGATTGTGCCCTCGGCGCAGTTGTCGTTAATCCATTTTGCGTCGCCGACCGCCAAACGGATACAGCCGCGCGAAGCCGCTTCGCCGAGCTTATTGAACTCATCAACCTTGAGCGTGTTCTTCGCAAAATCGGTGTAGGGGACGCTGTGGAACATAATATCGTCTACAATGGAGCTGGCGTATTGTCCCATCACGTCGTTGACAAGCGGATGCCATACCGTGTGGAAGCCGATGTCATAGATGCCGGTGACGGTGGTGTTGTCCATGCCGCAGGAGCAGAGCATCGTGCGCACAGGGACAGTATATTTGCCGTCCGCGCCGTAGGTGTAGGCGGTGACGCAGTTCATCCTGCGGTTGACGTGCAGACGGTAGGGGAGCTTTTTGTTCTTCTTTTGATTCTTTGTATTCTGCTCCGCTATTGTTTCATTGGCGGTGATGGCGGTGGTGAATTTGTCTGCCTTTTGCTCCGGCGCTGCCTCTTTGACCGTGACATGACAGGTGTAGGTGTGTCCGTCCGAAAAATGCGCCGTCACGTCGGCAGTGCCCTCCTTTGCGGCGTCCAGCCTGCCGCCGCTGTCCACGGTGACAACCGTTTCGTCGCTGCTTTTCCACGCGGTCAGCATATCATCCTCCGACGCGTCCGCCAGTGCAAGCACCAGCGTACCGCCTGCCGGCAGGCTTGTGTATGCCGAACGGGTTTGGCGCGCCGAATCGGCGGTTGCCGCAGGAGCCGGAGTAGCCGTGTCATAGGAGAGCATGACGCAAATAAGAGCGGCAAGCACAACAACCCATCCGACAATGGCAATGGTGTAGCGTTTCAGATGATAGCCTCCCTTCCAAGTGGTCTGTAACAAAAACGATATAAATATTACAAAATAGTTATTTCTTATTATAGCTTATTTTTGGGAATAGTGCAAGCGTTTTAAAGAATTTTGGCAAAAGAAATTGTAATTTCTTCCGCTTTATGTTATACTGAATGATGGTGATAAGAATGGCACATCCGATAAAGCATTTTCGAACAATAACCAGGCACAGGCATTTTGTCATTGCTCACTGTGCCAAGGCAGGCATTTTGTGGCAGGGCTTGCGGCATGATTTGTCAAAATACAGTCCCACGGAATTTATTCCGGGTGCAAAATATTATCAGGGCGACCGCAGTCCCAACGAACGGGAGCGCGAGCTGTACGGCGCGTCAATGGCGTGGATGCACCACAAGGGCAGAAACCGCCATCACTATGAGTATTGGACAGACTACAATCCCAAGACCAAGCGCCCCGAGCCGGTGGAGATGCCGCTGCGCTATGTGATTGAGATGTTCTGCGACAGAGTCGCCGCGAGCAAGATTTACAAGGCGGACGCCTACACTGATGAGGAGCCGTATATCTATTTTTTGCGCGTCAAGGGCAAGCACCGTATGCACGAAAACACCGAGGCGCTGCTCAACGTGCTGCTCGAAATGCTGCGTGATGAGGGAGAGGAAAAGACCTTTGCCCATATTCGCCGGCTGCTAAAGGAGCTCCGCCGTGGCTGAGCGGCTGATTCACCCGTTTCCGCCGCTGTTTGACAGCGAGAGCCGCGTGCTGATTTTGGGGAGCTTTCCGTCCGTCAAATCGCGCGAGGCAATGTTCTTCTACGGCCATCCGCAAAACCGTTTTTGGAAGCTGATTCCGCGCTTGTTCAACGCGCCGGTGCCGCAGACGATTGAGGAGAAAAAGGCGCTGATTCTGTCCTGTCATCTCGCGCTGTGGGACACCATTCAGTCCTGCACCATCACCGGTTCCTCCGACAGCTCCATCAG
>CAMJOD010000168.1 GCA_946407465.1 uncultured Clostridia bacterium | reverse complement strand
GCAGCGCGGACTGCCCACCGCGGCAGCGGTCGCGGATTGGGTCAAGCGTCACGCTTGGGGGTTGACTTTTTGGAGAAGTGTGCTATAATAAGTATGATGAATACTTGAAACTAAAGGAGTGGACAACAGAGTCCGCTCCTTGTTGTTTATCGCAATTATCATCATGATAATAAATCATCGAAAAATTTGGTTGGAGGGATATGATGGCAAAAAGCAAGGGCGGCGTCACGGTCGCCAAGGTTTGGGCGCTCTGTGAGCCGATTGTCACCGAACTGGGTTTGACCCTGTGGGACGTCCGCTATGTCAAGGAGGGCGCCGATTGGTATCTGCGTATTTTTATCGACAAGCCCGACGGCGTCGGCATCAGCGACTGCGAGGCGGTTTCGCGCGCGATTAACGACCCTCTCGACGCGCTTGACCCGATTGAGAGCGCCTATTGTCTGGAGGTTTGTTCGCCGGGCATCGAGCGCGAGCTGGTGCGCAACGAGCACTTTGCGCGGTTTATCGGCGCCGACGTCATGGTAAAAATGCTCCGTCCCGTCGAGGGAATCGGCAGGGAGTTTGACGGCGTTCTCAAAGCCTACGCCGACGGCGAGGTCACGATTCAGGACCATGCAGGCGAGAATGAGCTGACCTTCAACAAAAAGGAAGCCGCCTGGATAAAGCTCGACGATTTTGATTAATATATAAAAACGCAAGAATGATTCCGTATTAACGCGAAAGGAATGGTTGGAAAAATGAATAACAAGGAACTGTTTGAAGCGCTGCGTATGTTCGAAAAGGAAAAGGACATTCCGATGGACTACATGCTGCAGCAGATACAAAAGGCGATTGAGATTGCCTGCAAAAGCTACTACGGCGGCAACGACAACGTTGTTTTCAAGGCTGACCCCGAAAAAAACACACTGGACGTAAAGCTTGTCAAGACCGTAACCGACGACGTGCTCGACCCCAATTTTGAGGTGACGCCCGAGGAAGCGGCACAGATTAACAAAAGAAAAAAATACGAAATCGGCGACGAAATCGAGGTGCCGCTCGACCCCAAGCGACTGGGCAGAATTGCGGTTGCCTCCGCGCGCAACGTTATCCGTCAGGGAATCCGCGCCGGCGAAAAGGGCGTCAGTCTGATGGAGTTCCAGAGCAAGCTGGGCGAAATCGTCACCGCCACCGTGGAGCGCGTTGACCAAAAGTCGGGCGTCGCCACTATCCGCATCGGAAAAAGCACCGCTATGCTGCCCAAGGCGGAGCAGGTGGGCTTGGAATCCCTGCGCGAGGGCGATTTGGTAAAGGTCTATATTGCCGACGTCAAGGACAACGAGAGGGGACCGCACGCGATTATTTCGCGCACACACCCGGGCTTTGTGCGCCGTCTGTTTGAAAAAGAGGTACCCGAAATCTTTGACGGTATCGTTGAGATAAAGTCGGTTTCACGCGAGGCAGGCTCCCGCACCAAGATGGCTGTATGCAGCCAGAATCCCGACGTTGACGCCATCGGCTCCTGCATCGGTCCCAAGGGCGCGCGCGTCAACACGATCGTAGCCGAGCTGGGCGGCGAGAAAATTGACATTGTAGAATACAGCGACGACCCGCAGAAATATATAGCGGCAGCACTTGCGCCTGCCACGGTTGTCAAGGTAGATATTGTTGACGAAGAAACCAAGAGCTGCAAGGCGACGGTTCCCGACGACCAGCTTTCGCTGGCTATCGGCAACAAAGGTCAGAACGCGCGTCTTGCCGCCAGACTCACCGGATGGCGCATTGACATCCGACCCGAGAGCGGCTTCTTCGGCGAGGATGAAGAAGAAGAGACCACTCCGGCTGTTGAGGCGCAGGACGACTCCGGACAGACAGACGGGCAGACAGAAGAATGAAAAAGATACCATTGAGAAAATGTACCGGCTGCGGCGAAATGAAGCCCAAGCGCGAGCTGATTCGCGTTGTCAGGGCGCCCGACCAAAAGGACGAGAGCGGCAATGTTGTCGTGTCCGGCGGCGTATCGCTTGACCTCACGGGAAAAAAGTCCGGCAGAGGCGCCTATGTTTGCAAGAGCATGACCTGCTTTGAACAGGCGCGAAAGGCGCGGCGCTTTGAGCGCTCGCTGAGCTGCCGTATTCCGGAGGAGGTCTATGAGCAGATGAGCGCGGAGCTCGGCGCTGCGGAGGGCGTATGAACGACAGGGTATTATCATTTTTAGGGATATGCAGACGGGCAAAAAAGCTGGTTATCGGCGCTGAGGTCACGGAGGAATCCGTCCGCTGCGGCAAATCGCGGCTGGTGCTTCATGCCGCCGACGCCTCGCCCAACAGCCTCAAACGCGTGCGCAGGGCAGCGCAGGAGCAAAACGTTCCGGTGCTGTGCGCAGGCAGCAGCAAGGAGGAGCTGAGCCACGCACTCGGCAGACTCTGCGCGGTGCTCTCCGTTGAGGACGAGGGCTTTGCCAAAAAGCTGCGCGAAATGATTGATTAGTACGAGAGGAGAATTCGATGATTAAATATAAAGTAAAGGACGCGGCGAACGACTTCGCCCTGCCGAACAAGAAGATTACCGAGGTGCTCAAAAAGCACTGCAACGTGGACAAAAAGACCATGACCACCCTCACCGAGGGCGAGCTGGACGTTTTGTTTGACGTGCTCACCAAGGAGCATGCCGTCAAGGACTTTGACGCCTATTTTGCGGTGAGAAACGCCAAGCTCGAACAGGCGCAGGAGCCTGTCAGGGAGGAGCCGAAGGAGGACAAAAAGCCTGCGGCAGACAAAACCGCTGCCAAAAAGGACGGCAAGGACGGCAAAGAAAACAAGCCTGCGCCGACTGCCAAGTCCGCTCAGCCCAAGGAGCAAAAGGGCGAATCGCCGAACCACCAGCGCAAGCGCAAGGTCATCGACACCCGCGCTACCAATGTGGACGTGGAGCGCTACAATTCCAAGTATGACGATTTGGCGAGCGACACCTCCAAGTCGCGCAGCACCGACCGCGACCACACCACCAAAAAGCAAAAATTCTCCAACCGCACCCAAAAGCAGCGCGGCAGAAAGCAGGGCAAGCGCGAGACCGAGGCGGAGCGTCTGAAAAGAATTGCCATGGAGCGCAAGCAAAAGCCCATCACGGTGCAGATTCCCGACGAAATCACCGTCAACGAGCTGGCGCTGCGCCTGAAGGCAACGGTTGCCGAGGTCGTCAAAAAGGCGTTCCTCATGGGCACCATGGTCACCGCCACCGACACCATCGACTTTGACACCGCCTCGCTGATTGCGATGGAGTTCCACGCCAAGGTCGAAAAGGAGGTTGTCGTCACCATCGAAGAAAAGCTGATTGACGACAGCGAGGACGACGAGGCAAACCTCATCGGCAGAGCGCCGGTTGTGGTCGTTATGGGCCACGTTGACCACGGCAAAACCTCCATTCTGGACGCCATTCGCCACGCCAACGTCACCGCAGGCGAGGCAGGCGGCATCACCCAGCACATCGGCGCCTACCGTGTGCAGGTCAACGGCAAGCCGATTACCTTCCTCGACAC
>CAMJOD010000167.1 GCA_946407465.1 uncultured Clostridia bacterium | reverse complement strand
TTCGCGTTCCTTTGTGCAGGAGCCGCTGGAGGACACCCTTGCCGACGCGGAGGAGCTGTTTGAGGGCGGCGTCTGCGACTACGCAAGAGTGGTCGTGATGGGAATCGAGGCGGTGCAGGACGAGATAGACGCGGATATAGCACAGCTTTTGAAGAAGGGCTGGAGCCTCAGCCGCATCTCGCGCACCTCGCTGACGATTCTGCGCCTTGCGGTGTATGAGATAAAGTTTCTCGACAGCATTCCCGACAGTGTTTCGGTCAACGAAGCGGTCGAGCTTGCCAAAAAATACACGATAGATGAGAGCGGCTTTGTCAACGGTATTCTCGGCTCGTTTATTCGCGGCCGTAAGGGAGCCGCGCAATGAGCCTGTATCTCGGGATAGATACCTCCAACTACACCACCTCCGCTGCGGTCTATGACAGCGAATCGGGCAACATCATACAGCAAAAAAAGCTCCTTCCCGTCAGAGAGGGACAGCTCGGTCTGCGCCAAAGTGACGCGGTTTTTCATCATACCGCGCAGCTGCACACGCTGTTTGAAAAGCTTGCGGCGTCGGTTGATACCAAAAAAATCGTCGCTGTCGGCGCATCCACGCGTCCGCGTCCGGTGGACGGCTCCTATATGCCGTGCTTTACCGTGGGCGAGAATACCGCGAAAATCCTTGCGGCGGCGCTCCAAACGCCGTTTTTCGCCTTTTCACACCAGGAGGGACATATCGCGGCGGCACTCTACGGCGCCAACCGTCCCGATTTGCTCGACAAGACCTTCATCGCCTTTCATGTCAGCGGCGGCACCACCGAGGCGGTGCTGGCACAGGGCTTCGGCTATGGCTTTCGCTGCCGCAAAATAGCCGGTACGCTCGACCTCAACGCCGGACAGGCGGTTGACCGTGTGGGACTGATGCTGGGGCTTTCGTTTCCGTGCGGCATGGAGCTGGAGCAGCTCGCTCTGCAAAACACCGAGCCGGTCAAAACAAGACCGACCTTAAAGGGAAGCGACTGCTGCTTGAGCGGTGTGGAAAATCTCTGTCAAAAGCTGAAAAGAGAGGGCAAGAGCAAGTCCTATATCGCCGCCTATTGTCTTGATTATATCCGCCGTGCGCTCGACGGCATGACGGAGCGCTTGCTGCTCGATTACGGCGAGCTGCCGTTGGTGTATGCCGGCGGCGTGATGTCGAACACTATCATAAAAAATTCCTTTAAGGAAAAATACAACGCTTGCTTTGCTCCGCCGGTCTATTCCGCCGACAACGCGGCAGGCATTGCCTATCTGACCTACCAAAAATCTAACGATACAGGTGCATAGCATGTACACGCCGAGAATACCGAGACCGACGGTTCTGTCGGTTTCCCAATTGAATTTTTACCTGAAATCACTGATAGAAAACGACCCGCGGCTGGGCATGGTGATTGTGTCGGGAGAGGTTTCCAACCTGACGGATCACTACAGCAGCGGTCATATTTATTTGTCGCTGAAGGATAGCCGCAGTGTTCTGCGCGCCGTGATGTTTGCCGGCAACGCACGCCGTCTGCGGTTTCGTCCGCAAAACGGCATGAAGGTGCTGTGCCGCGGCAGGGTGGCGGTGTATGAGCCCTCGGGACAGTACCAGCTCTATATTGAGGATATGCAGCCCGACGGAGTGGGCGCGTTGGCACTCGCGTACGAGCAGCTCAAAAAGAAGCTCGAGGCGGAAGGATTGTTTGACGCGTCACGCAAAAAGCCCTTGCCGCGCTTTCCGAAAACCGTGGGCGTCATCACCTCGCCGACCGGCGCAGCGGTGCAGGATATTCGCAATATTTTATACCGCCGTTTTCCGGCAATCAACATGCTGTTGGCGCCTGTTTTGGTGCAGGGCGAGGGTGCGCCTGCACAGCTGATAAACGCCCTGCGGCAGCTCGACGCACAGGGCGACTGCGATGTGCTGATTATAGGCAGAGGCGGCGGTTCGGTTGAGGATTTGTGGGCGTTCAACGACGAAGCCCTCGTACGCGCTGTTGCCGCATGCCGCACACCCATCATCTCGGCGGTCGGTCATGAAACCGACTTCACCATTTGCGATTTTGTCGCTGACCTGCGCGCGCCGACGCCCTCGTCGGCAGCCGAGCTGGCAGTGCCGGACGTGCGCGAGCTGAAAGCGCATTTGCAGTCACAGCGCCAATATCTCCAAAGTCTGATGGAGAACCGCCTGCGCCGCCGTTATGAAATACTTCTGCACTATCACCGCATGACCGAAACCACGGGACCAAAGTATAAGGCGCGCGAGATAAAAGACAGGCTGCACGCCGCGCAGCGCCACTTGAAAACCATCAACGGCAAACGTGTTTCGATAGAGGAACTAAAAATCAAAAAATATGCCGCCAAGCTCGAAACCCTCAGTCCCTACCGCATTCTCAGCCGCGGCTACACCTACATAGAACAAAACGGCAGCTTTATCTCCGCCGCGGCAGCACTCGACAAATCACAGCCGTTTGACGTCACATTTGCGGACGGAACGATTAAGGCAAGAGCCGAAGAATAGAGTTTATAATGAGAGTTGAGAGTTAAGAGTTGAGAGTTGAGAGTTGAGAGTTGAGATAATTCTTAATTCGTAATGAAACTTATTAATTAATTATAATAATTGAGCGTGAACACGCGGCGTTACAAAATCGGAGCGTTAGCGACCCTTTACGCAATTCTTCACTCTTAACATTCAACTCTGCTGAAACGAGGTATCCTATGTCATTTGCGCATTTGCATGTTCATACCGAATACAGCTTGCTGGACGGTGCCTGCCGTATCAGCGAGATAGCCTCTGCCGCCAAGCGGAAGGGGTTTTCTTCGCTTGCCATCACCGACCACGGTGTCATGTATGGCGTAATTGACTTTTACCGCGCCTGCAAAAAAGAGGGGATTCATCCTGTTATCGGGTGCGAGGTCTATGTCGCGCCGCAGTCGCGGTTCGAGAAAAGTCCCTATGAGCGCTACTACCATATGATTCTCCTCTGCGAGAACAATACCGGCTACCAAAATCTAATTAAGCTGGTGTCGCTGGGCTTTACGGAGGGCTTTTACAACAAGCCGCGCATCGACGACAGTCTGCTTGAGCAGTATCATGAGGGACTGATTTGTCTGTCCGCCTGCCTTGCCGGTGAGATTCCGCAACGGCTGTTGCAGAACGACTATGACGGCGCGCTGGAAAAGGCGGTGTATTACCGTGATCTCTTTGGACGCGAGAACTTCTTTGTTGAGCTGCAGGATCACGGCATTGAGGAGGAGCAGCGGATTTTGCCCGATTTGGTGCGCGTTGCACGGGAGAGCGGCGTGGGCTTGGTTGCCACCAACGACAGTCACTATATCGAAAAAGAGGACAGCCGCACCCACGGCATTTTGCTTTGTATTCAGACAGGCAGCACCGTCAGCGACGAGAACAAAATGGAGTTTCAGACGGATGAGTTTTATCTGAAAACCGAGGACGAAATGCGCGCGCTGTTCGGCGCTTATCCCGACGCGTTGGAGAATACGCAAAAAATTGCCGACCGCTG
>CAMJOD010000166.1 GCA_946407465.1 uncultured Clostridia bacterium | reverse complement strand
GCAGATTGCCCAAACCGCCAAAAAGAACCGTCCGTCGGTTGTCAAAAAAGCGGCGGAAGCATTGTTAAGTTAAATCATAGTCGTCACCGCGGGCAACCGCCGCGCGTGACAACGGGGGTGATAACATTTGGCAAAACTGAAAATGAAAACCGTGAGGATTATAGCCCTGCGCCAAGACCGCAAGCGGCTGCTGGAGCATTTGCAGGACAGCGCCCTGGTGCAGATCACCAAGGCGGAAAAGTCCCGCGACGGCTTTGGCCGCGTCAACGTGACGCCGCAGATGCAGGTATTTGAGCGCAACGTTGATTTGACGCAGCAGGCGCTGAGAATCCTCGACAACGTAAAGCCCGAAAAAACGAGCATGCTGGACTCGTTCAAGGGCAGACGCGAAATTGACCCCGACGAAATCGGCGTAATCGCCAAGAACGCCAAGGAGGTCATCGAGATTTGCTCGAACATCACGGAGCTTGACAAGCAGTGCTCCGACAACGCCGCCGAGCAAATCCGCATCCAAACACAGCTTGCGCAGCTCGAAAGCTGGCAAAAGCTGGACATTCCGCTGAACACAACCGGCACCAAATCAACGGCGGTGTTCATCGGCTCGCTGCCGGAACAATACTCCGAGCAGCGGCTCAAGGAGGCGCTCGCCAAGGAGAATCCCAAGCTGGAATTTGCCGCTGAGATTCAGTACAGCGAGGCAGCCGTGACAAATGTGGTGGTGTTTACACCGCAGAGTCAAAGGACAATGGCGGAGGAAGCGCTGCGTGCGCTGGGCTTTGCAAGACCCATGTCGCCGACGCACAAGATTCCAAAGGAAAAGGCGGAGCGCCTGCGTCAAAAGAGCGAGGAGCTGCGCAGGAGCACCGAAAAGGCGCAGGAGGAAATCGCGTCCTACGCCGACGCGCGCGACAGAATCAAGGTCACGCAGGATTATTTCCGGCTTCGCAGCGACAAATACAACGTGATTAACCACCTCGACCACTCCAGACATGTGTTTGTGATTGAGGGCTATGTGCCCGAGGAGGACTGCGAAAAGCTGGAGGCGCTGTGTACACGCGTGGCAACCTGCACGGTTGAGTTCGGCGAGGCAGGCGACGACGCGCCCATCAAGCTGAAGAACAACAAATTCGCGGCGCCTGCGCAGGGTATTCTGACAATGTATGCTGCTCCCGGCAAAAACGACATCGATCCCACGCCGATCCTCGCGTTCTTCTTCTACTTCTTCTTCGGCATGATGTTCTCGGACGCCGGCTACGGCATTCTGATGATCATCGCAACGGGACTGATGATAAAAATCTTCAAGCCCGACAAAAAAATGTACAACAACCTCAAGCTGTTCCAGTACTGCGGCATTTCCACCACCATCTGGGGCTTGATATTCGGCAGCTTTTTCGGAGACGCTCCGGCGGCAATCGCCTATATGTTCAGCGGCACCAAGACCGTAATGGCGCACTCCATTTCCAACATGAGCGACCCCACGCCGGCGCTGATGCCGTGGCCGGCAATCGACCCGCAAAAGGACGCCCTGACGCTGATGATTATCTCCATCGCGTTCGGTCTGGTGCATATTCTCGTGGGCATGGGCTGCAAATTCGTGGTCTGCCTGCGGCAGAAGGACTACGGCGGCGCGTTCTTTGACACCGGTCTGTGGATGCTGCTGCTCGTCGGCTTTGCGGTGCTGGCAGCCGGCATGATCACCACGCCGGTGCTGACCACCGTGGGCGCCGTGATTGCAATTGCCTGCGCGGTCGGTCTGGTGCTGACCCAGGGCAGAGGCAAAAAGGGCATCGTCGGCAAGGCAATCGGCGGTCTCGCCTCGCTCTATGACATCACCGGCTACATCTCCGACCTGCTCAGCTACTCGCGTCTGCTGGCGCTGGGTCTGACAACCGGCGTCATGGCGCAGGTGTTCAATATGCTGGCGACCATGATGGGCACCAACGTGCTCGGCATCGTCTTTATGGTGGTGATTTTTGTCATCGGCCACCTCGTCAACATCGGTCTGAACGCACTGGGCGCCTATGTGCACACCATGCGTTTGCAGTATGTGGAAATGTTCAGTAAATTCTATGAGGGCGGCGGCAAGGAGTTTGAGCCGTTCTCGCTCAATACAAAATACATTAAAATTCAGGAGGATAAATAATTATGAACGGAATCTTTTTAGCTATTTTAGGTGCGGCAATCGCAACAGTTTTGGCAGGCGTCGGCTCCGCCAAGGGCGTAGGCTCGGCGGCGCAGACCGCCATGGGCGTTCTCTCCGAGGACTCCTCCATGTTCGGTAAAATGCTGGTTCTCACCCTTCTCCCCGGCACCCAGGGTCTGTACGGCTTCATCGTCGGCTTTTTGATTCTCGTCAGCAGCGGTCTGCTCAGCGGCGCTCCCAACGTTACCCTTGTGCAGGGCTTTGCTTACGCCGGCGCTTCGCTGGCAATCGGCTTCGGCGGTCTGTTCTCCGGTATCGCACAGGGCAAGGCGGCTGTTTCGGGTATCGCCATGACCGCCAAGGATGAGAAGAACTTCTCCAAGGGCATGGTTTCCGTCACCCTCGTTGAGATTTACGCGCTGCTCGCGTTCATCGTATCCCTCCTCGTTGTTATTCAGGTTCCCAACTTCGGCTGATTTATCACACAAGTTAAACGGCACAGCGGAGAACCACTGACAACAACGAAAGGAAGGTGAGTCTGCATGAACGGCAGCGAAAGAATTTTGAGCCGTATAAAAACAGACTGCGACGAGAGCGTGCGGGCGATTGAAACCCACGCGCAGCACGAGCACGACCGCATCATCGCAGACGCGCAGCACCGCGCCGACACACAGGCGGCTGCCGTTGCCGAAAAGGCGGCGCAAAAGCGCGCGCAGTTGGAGGCGTCCTCAAAGAGCAGGGCGCAGCTCGAACGGCGCAACGCGCTTCTCAAGCAACGCAGAAAAGAAATTGACACCACCGTTGAGGAGCTGGAGACATACCTGCTCGGACTCGGCGATAACGAATATTTTGAGGCGCTCTATCGCCTTGCCGCCAAGCTGCGCGGCAAAAGCGGCGAGATTTTTCTCAACAAAAAGGATTTGAAGCGCCTGCCCCAGAACTTCACCAAGCGCATGGAGGCGGCAGGCGTGCATGCCTCCGTCAGCCAAAAGCCGGCGAACATCGGCGGCGGCTTTATCCTCAAAAGCGGCGACGTGGAAGAAAATATGGAATTTGCCGCCATCATCAGCTCCAAACGCGACGAAATCGAAGATTTGATTAACCGAGAGCTGTTTGCGCGGTAAGGGGGATTTATGGCTTTATCATATGAATTTTCCATCGGCTCCGTCCGCGCAAAGGAAAACGCCCTCTTTTCCAAAACCGATTTGGAGCAGCTGCTCGGCTGCAAAACGACCGCCGAGCTGTGCCAGACGCTGAGCGACAAGGGCTACGGCACCGTCGGCGCGTTTGACGAAATGACAAAGCGGCACATGGACGGCGTGTGGGAATACCTGCGCAAAATCGCGCCGGACTTTGGGGTGTTCTCGCCGTTTTTGATTCAAAACGACGTTCACAACTTCAAGGTCGTGCTCAAGGGCACCATGTCCGCGCGCGACTACTACACCACGCTGCTGCTC
>CAMJOD010000165.1 GCA_946407465.1 uncultured Clostridia bacterium | reverse complement strand
AAAGACTGACGGCAACGCGGATAATGTCCTCCGCCGTGGCACTGCTGAGCTGTGCGTAACGAAACTCATACACTGCCGCTTTTTCCAAATCGGGAGCAACAACAGCAGCGGACCCCGGCGAAAGCTTGCCTGTGCGGTAAATATCAACCAGCTTTTTCAGGCTTTTTTCACCGTCGGCACAGTCGGAAGCATTGCAGTACCAGGCAAACGCCTTCTGCACATCTCTGTCGGTACCGACTCCGTTTTCATAACACTGAGCCACCTGATAGGCAACTACTCCGCCGCGATATGAATCGACGGCAATGTTAAACAGTTCGGTGACATCGCGTTGGTCATAATCACCGGGATGCTCGCAGGCGCGCTTCAAGAACTCCTCGATTGCCCGGTTATCCTTGCTGTATGCATCGGCGCGAAGCGTATCGTCATCGATTTGGCTGTAATCCTGTGCCGTTATATTTCTATCAGCATTGGCATTGTCCGCTACACCGTGCTCCTGTGCATAGCGCAGAAATTTGCGCGCAGTTTTCATGTCAGGGGCAACGCCTCTTCCGTCACGGAGACATTGCCCGATTTGTAACGCTACGGCAGGATCGCCGTCGTCCAATTCAAGCAGGTCGAAAAAGCTGTTTTTGATTGTTTCTTTCGTCATCTCTGTGCGCTCCTGTCTTTCGGATACAGCAATACAATGCTGACGTCGTCATTCGTTGCGTCGGCAAACGCTTCACTGAGACTTTGCGACAGCAGGCTGTAAACCTTTGTTTTGTCAAAATCACATGTCCATTGACTGATTGTGCCAACCGCCGCGGCCGGACATTGGTTTTGCTCGTCGTATAAAAGATTGCCTGCGCCGTCGGTCGATAAAATAATCAGCTCGTTGTTTTGGAAGCTTCCGCTGCGCAGCGTCAGATGGCAGGCGGCGTTCGGGCTGCTGACAAAAAATGTTTCGCCGCAAATTTCACCGTGCTCTGCGTCAATTAATAGCTTTGGGGTTTCATCGCAGATAAACACTCTGCCATCCCCCAAATTACCGCAGATCCAGCGGATACCGTCCGTAACGCAAAATAACAGCGTACAGGCGACCGTCTCGGCAGAATATCCTGTTTGTTCAAGCGCATTCAGCGCAGTGTTTGCTATCAGATTGCTCATCGCAGCCTTTGGCGCTCCGACAAGCTCCGAAAAATCCTCGACAAGCCTTCGCGCTACAGCATTTGCAGCAGCTTGCGCGCCGAGGTGCGACATTTCTTTGCTGCCTGCACCGTCGCACAGTGCAACACAACTGACCTGATTGATGGTATATATGGCATATCTGTCCTGACACGGAGCGCCGCAAATCCTGTGAGAAGCGCCGCAAACGGCGTCCGCAATGATGTTGACCGTCATTTTTATCACCACTTAGTTATAGCCGTCTTTAACGGGACGGGACTGCACCTGAATACTATGGCTAAGCGATTGGATATAGCCAACAAAGTTGTTCTCTTCAAGCATGTTTTTGATAGCGGAACGCGCGGTAACCGCCTCCAAATTGTCATATTGATAGCCAAAACAACCGCACAAAACGTTGATTCGCTTTTTGATCTCGCTGTTGCTGAAACGGCTGCGCAGTCCCTCAAAAGAGATTTCGCCGCCGATACCGTCGTCCGCCTGACCGTCGGAAAAGATAATTAACCAGCCCTTGTCGGAAACTACGTGATTCTCCCGATAAAGCTCAATCTGACGCAGCAGCAGATTCAGGGCGGTGTTGGCAGCCGTAAAAAGCGGACTGGAACCAAAAGGCGTAAAATCAAACCACTCCTCCACGTCAGAGATAGGGGTAAACCCGGGCTTGCCGTATTCCTGCACACCTTTGCCATTGTAGGTCAAAATACACAGGTCAATCAGGGAACCGGTTTCTGCGTCATTTTTCAAATCTCTGATTAGCTTTTTCACGCCCTTTTTCAATTGTGCCGCCTTGCTCGTTCCGTATTCGGTATGCTCCGCCATCGAATAGGACGTGTCCACACAGAGACACAAAGGTGCCTTTCTGTAGTTGTGGGCAAAGCCCTCTCTCAAAAAAGCAGTGGGGCGCAGACTGCGGTCTGCATCTTCCATAAATTTCCTAGGTATCGGCATATGTTACACCTCTCTATTTTTGCATTTCTTACAATAAATCCTGCCGTCATAAAGCATATAAGCCCTCATCACGCTGTATCGGTCGGTTCTAAAGGTTTTGCCGCACTCGTCGCAGACGCAGCCGGAAACCACTTTTTCACGCGTGCGCCAATAGCTATCTTCATCGCCGGCGTGCAGGGGGCAAAACAACAGTCTGCCTTGGCGTTCGAGCTGATTTTTTTTGGAAAGAAGCATATTGGTCGCGGAACGGTCGCCGCGCTTGCGGCAAAACGCACATTCAATGTCCACAATATTAGCATTATCCCGATTCAAATAGCGCGTTGGCGTTATCTCAGCGCTGTATTTGCCGGATTTGATTCCGCTGCAATAGCTTTTCAATTCAGCCACCCATTCAGCAATCCCGGCAGGTTCCCTGTTCTTAAAGGTTTTGATAAACAGCCGTCGAAGCTTTTCAGGCATATTGTACCACTGTGCAGTGCCGGTATCGCCCTCCAGGTCGGTAAAAGTGAAATCGCCGTTTTTCATTTTTTCCAGCCGCTCCTTTTGGCTCCCGTATACAAACGGCTCGCGGTCGTTCATCAGGATTTTGAAGAAAAGCTGTGCAAACGCATAAAGCTCCTGCTGATAGGGCTTTTGGGTGCGGAAGGGGGGCGTAGTGTTGTAGGTGGGTGTTTTCGCGTCGCAGGGAAACTGATCAAAGGTATAGCTGTCGCAGTCTACAAAATACACCTTTCGGGTATCGCGGTCAAAGAGGATGTTTTTGTCGCTGACGTCGCCCATCAACACCCTGTATTCCGGTTTGCCGTTTGCGGTGGTTTTGCCCATCTGCAACAGCTTTTGTTCCAGCTCGGCTATATTCAGGCAGATTTGCGCAAGCTCCAGCCGCGTCCATCCGGACATGGCGTCGGACTTAAAGGCGTCGTTTGTATGCATAGCGAGCACAGTAGAGAGTGTTTCGCTGACGGAACGCGGCATAAGATAGCCGACAAAGCGTTTGCCGTCGTACAAAAGATGCTCCGGCCAGCAAAGCGCATCAATTTTGGGCGGTTTGCCGATTTGGGCTTTCAGTTTTTTCTCCTTTTTCTTTGCTGTCTGCTGATTAAACAGCTTGGCGACCTTGCCCTCTAAATCGGTGGTATAAATCGTTCCCTCCCCGCCGCTGCTGCTTTTGTGCTCCAGCGTTACCGTATTCCCGTTTTCATCGCAAAAGGTCGTTTTGAAGTCGCTGCCGGCTGTTCTCTCAGACAAATGGAGCCGTTCCAACGAGCGCCTGTAGAGCATAAAATCGCCGCTGATCAGGAACTTTCCGAACAAAACATTCGGCGCTTTGCCGCTGTCCGCATCGGGAAAGCCGTCGGGGCGCAGTGTCAGGAGACAATAGAACATGCTGCGGTTGCTGTCCAGTTCGGCAAATTCGTCCGCTTCGGAGTAAGTGTTTTTGGCGTTGATTTGAACAACATGGAGCCGGTTGTCTTTTTTTAAACGTTCAAGCTGCTTATCTATCATTTTGCAGCGCGCTCTTGCTTCGCTGTCGGCGTCAAA
>CAMJOD010000164.1 GCA_946407465.1 uncultured Clostridia bacterium | reverse complement strand
AGTAATCAACAAAATCAAGAAATCAAGTACAAAGGGGAATTGCAACATGAGTGAACTGACAAACATCGCTGCTCTGGAATATTTGAAAGAGTACGATCCCGCAGTCGGCGAGGCAATGGACAAGGAGCTGAAAAGACAGCGCCGCAATCTGGAGCTGATTGCCAGCGAGAACATCGTCACACCTGCCGTTATGGCGGCAATGGGCAGCCATCTTACCAACAAGTATGCCGAGGGTTATCCGGGCAAGCGCTACTACGGCGGCTGCGAATGTGTGGACATCGTAGAAGAAATCGCCCGTCAGCGCGCTTGCGAGCTGTTCGGCGCCGAGCATGCCAATGTGCAGCCGCATTCCGGCGCACAGGCGAACATGGCGGTATATTTTGCCGTGCTCAATCCCGGCGACACCGTGATGGGCATGAACCTCAATGAGGGCGGTCACCTCACCCACGGCTCGCCCGTCAACATGTCGGGCAAGTATTTCAACTTCGTTCCCTACGGCGTTGACAGCGTGACACACCGCATTGACTACGACAAGGTGCTCGAAATCGCGAAGGAATGCAAGCCCAAGCTGATTGTAGCCGGTGCCTCCGCCTATCCGCGCATCATTGACTTTGCGCGTCTCAGAGAGATTGCCGACGAGGTCGGCACCTATCTGATGGTAGACATGGCGCATATCGCCGGTCTGGTTGCCGCGGGCGTGCATCCCAATCCCGTGCCGTACTGCGAGTTTGTCACCACCACCACACACAAGACCCTCAGAGGTCCCAGAGGCGGCATGATTCTCTGCCGTGAGGAATTTGCCAAGGCGATTGACAAGGCGATTTTCCCGGGTACACAGGGCGGTCCGCTCATGCACATCATCGCGGCAAAGGCGGTTTGCTTTGGCGAGGCGCTCAAGCCCGAGTTCAAGGAATACGGCAAAAAGATTGTCTCCAACTGCAAGGCGCTTGCCGACGGTCTGACCAAGCGCGGCGTCAAGCTGGTTTCCGGCGGCACCGACAACCATGTTCTGCTGATTGACCTGCGCGATTCCGACGTGACCGGCAAGGAGCTGGAGGCACGTCTGGACGACTGCTATATCACCGTCAACAAAAACACCATCCCCGGCGAGCCGCGTTCTCCGTTTGTCACCAGCGGCGTGCGTATCGGCACAGCCGCCGTCACCACGCGCGGTCTGAACGAGGAGGATATGGACAAGATTGCCGAGTACATCACTATGGTGCTCAACGACTATGACGCGAACAAAGAGACCGTCAGAGCCGGTGTGGAGGCTATCTGCCAAAAATATCCGCTCTACGAGTAATTATACAGCAAAGGCATCGTACAGATGAAAGGTCTGTACGGTGCTTTTTTATGGGCGGCTATGTGTTTTAGGCTGCTCTAGGCTTATCCATAAGAAAAAACGGCTGCAGCGGAAATTCCGTTGCAGCCGTTTTTAATAAAATGCAGTTGTCTGTCAAGCCTCCGCGCGGTTAATCGCGTTCAGCACGCCCAAAACAGAGGCGATGTTGACGTTGGAGTCGATGCCGATACCAAAGATGTTTTGTCCGTCCGGCGTTTTCAGCTCGATATAAGAGACAGCCTTTGCGTCGGAGCCCTCCGAAATCGCGTGCTGGCTGTAGCCCTTAAACTTATATTTGTCCAAGCCGACCTTTTTCAGCGCGTTGAAGAACGCGTCAATCGGACCGTTGCCGTTGCCCTGCAGCTTGACCTCATTGGTATCGTCAATGAGCAGTCTGCCCTTGAAGTGGACATAATCCCTGCCGTTTTCGCTTTCTTCATAGATTTTTCTGCGTGTGAGCTTGTATTTGGCAGGATGGTTGAGGTAGTTGTCCTCAAAGACCTCAAACAGCTCCTTGGGAATCAGCTCGCGCTCCAGCTCCTCGCACTTTGCCTGCACAAGCTTGGAAAATTCCGGATGCATGCGCTTGGGCAGGTCGTAGCCAAAGTTGTTGCTCATCACAAACGCGGCGCCGCCCTTTCCGGACTGCGAGTTAATGCGGATAATCGGCTCGTATTCTCTGCCGACGTCAGCCGGATCAATGGGCAGATAGGGAATCTCCCAGTATTCGGTTCCGCTTTCGCGCATATATTGATAGCCCTTGTTGATGGCGTCCTGATGGGAGCCGGAAAAGGCGGTAAACACCAGCTCGCCGATATAGGGCTGACGCGGGTCAATGTGCATATTGGTGCAGCGCTCATAGATGTCGCGAAGATGGGGAAGATGGCTGAAATCGAGCTTCGGGTCAACGCCCTGCGTGAACATGTTCAGACCCATGGTGACAATATCCATATTGCCGGTGCGCTCTCCGTTGCCAAAGAGCGTTCCCTCCACGCGCTCGGCGCCTGCCAGCAGCGCCAGCTCACCGGCGGCAACGCCGCAGCCGCGGTCGTTGTGCGGATGAACGCTGATAATCGCCGCGTCACGGTGCTTTAAATGACGGATAAAGTATTCAATCTGGTCGGCGTAGGTGTTGGGCGTACACATCTCAACGGTATTCGGCAGGTTGAGAATCACCGGATTCTCCTTGGTGGAGCCGAGCTCCTCAATCACGCGGTCGCAGATGGCAACGGCGTTTTCCGGCTCGGTGCCGCTGAAGCTCTCGGGAGAATACTCAAAACGGATATTTGTGTCGCCTGCGTATTCGTCGGTCAGCTTTTTGATAAGACGCGCACCGTCAACAGCGATGTCAATTACACCCTGCATGTCGGTTTTAAAAACAACCTTTCTCTGCAAGGTGGAGGTGGAGTTGTAGAAATGCACGATAACATTCTTCGCGCCCTTAATCGCCTCAAACGTCTTGTGAATCAGGTGCTCGCGCGCCTGCACCAAAACCTGAATCGTCACATCATCGGGGATGTGGTTCTTCTCAATCAGCTCGCGGCAGATTTCGTATTCGGTTTCCGAGGCGCTCGGAAAGCCGATTTCGATTTCCTTAAAGCCCATATCGACCAATGCGTGGAAAAACTCAAGTTTTTCTTCCAGATTCATCGGGTCAATCAGCGCCTGGTTGCCGTCGCGCAGGTCAACGCTGCACCAGATAGGCGCCTTGTCAATAACGTTGTTCGGCCATCGGCGGTCGGGCAAATCGATTTGCTTAAAGGGAATGTACTTGTGAAATGACGGTTTCATAGGATATGCCTCCAAAAGTTTTGTCGCAAAAAAAGCCCCTTAAATACAACAGAGTTGCAATAAGGGACGAAAAAATCGTGGTACCACCCTTGATTTAAGCGCACGTCACCGCACGCTCCTCACAGACTTCCAACAAAGTCCTGACTGATAACGCTGTCCTGCGTTCCGCGCTACAAATGCTCACGCGGAAAACTCGGGGATGAGCTATACATATAAACCTCCGCGCTGCCTTACACCAACCGGCAGCTCTCTGCGCCGAAGCGTTTTATATCTTGTTCCCGTCACTGTCTTTAAGGGGATTCATTTGTATCTACTATTATAGTCAGCAATAAAGGAAATGTCAAGAGGTTTTTTGTATTCGCTATATAATAGGAAGGCGAGAAAAAAATTGAAAAAATTTCAAAAAAGGGGTTGCATTTTTGCCGGAGATGTGTTATTATAATTCACGCGCCAAAACGGAAGCGAAAACGACCTCAAAAAATTTTGAAAAAACTTCAAAAAAGGGGTTGACAAACGCTTCGGTTTGCGGTA
>CAMJOD010000163.1 GCA_946407465.1 uncultured Clostridia bacterium | reverse complement strand
GCCAACAGCTTGGAGGTGGATTCGACCACCGCATACGCCGAGCCGTGGAACGGGCTCCAGCGCGAAACGCCGGGGATATAGCCGTAGCTCATGGCGGTCGCGTCGTCGGTTTCTCCTTTTTCGAGCGGAAGCTTTGCCGCCATTGCCTCCTGCGGCGTGAGCTGGTGCTTGCCGCCGAAGGGCATCATCACCGTGGCTGCGCCGATGGACGCGTCAAAGCGCTCCGCCAGACCAATCTGGGAGCAGACATTCAGTCTGCCCATATTCTTCTTTACTGCCTCGTCAAAGGGCAGGTTCTTGAGTTCTTCGGGACAGGCGGTGCGGTAGCAGTCCTCCGCCTTGGGTGCGGCGATGTGCGCCTTTGCCACCTGCGTCACGCCGTTGGTGTTGAGGAACGCGCGGCTCAAATCGACAATCGTGTCGCCGCGCCAGTTCATGGTCAGGCGCGGATTTTCCGTCACGACGGCAACAGCGGTCGCTTCGAGGTTCTCCGCCGCCGCGTATGCGATAAACTGCGCCACATCATTTTTATCCAGCACAACCGCCATTCTCTCCTGCGATTCGGAGATAGCCAGCTCGGTGCCGTCCAGTCCGTCATATTTTTTTGTCACCTTGTCGAGGTCAACGGTCAGTCCGTCGGCGAGCTCGCCGATTGCCACGCACACGCCGCCCGCGCCAAAGTCGTTGCATCTCTTGATAAGCTTTGCCACCTTGGGATTGCGGAACAGGCGCTGAATCTTGCGCTCGGTGGGCGGATTGCCCTTTTGCACCTCTGCGCCGCAGGTCTCGATGGAGCTTTCGGTGTGCGCCTTGGAGGAGCCGGTGGCGCCGCCGCAGCCGTCGCGGCCGGTTCTGCCGCCGAGCAGCACAATCACATCATCGGGCGCCGGCACCTCGCGGATAACATTTTCCTTGGGAGACGCGCCGATGACCGCGCCGATTTCCATGCGCTTTGCCACATAGCCGGGGTCATAGAGCTCCACCACCTGACCGGTCGCCAGACCGATTTGGTTGCCGTAGGAGCTGTAGCCTGCCGCCGCGCCGGTGGTGATTTTGCGCGAAGGCAGCTTGCCGTGCAGGGTCTTGTCAAAGGGCGTTGTCGGGTCGCCGGAGCCGGTCACGCGCATCGCCTGATACACATAGGCGCGTCCCGACAGCGGATCGCGGATTGCGCCGCCGAGACAGGTTGCCGCGCCGCCGAACGGCTCGATTTCGGTGGGATGGTTGTGGGTTTCGTTCTTGAACTGCACCAGCCACTGCTCTGTCTTGCCGTCGATGGTCACAGGCACCTCGATGGAGCAGGCGTTAATCTCCTCGCTCTCGTCCAAATCGGGAATCATGCCCTTCTTTTTCAGGGACTTCATGCCGATCAGCGCCATATCCATCAGCGACACAATGCGGTCGGTGTCCTTGCCGTACACCTCGTCGCGCGTGTCGTAGTATTCCTGCAAAGCGTCCTCGATGACCTTGCCGAGCGCGTCCTGCTCAATTTCAATCTCGCTGAGCTGTGTCAGGAAGGTGGTGTGGCGGCAGTGATCGGACCAGTAGGTGTCAATCACGCGCAGCTCGGTTACGCTGGGGTCGCGGTGCTCGGTGTCGCGAAAGTAGTCGCGGCAGAATTTGAGGTCGTCGAGCGTCATGGCAAAGCCCATGGAGCTGTAATAAGCCGCCATTTCGTCGTCGTTCCAAGCGACAAAGCCCTCCACACGCTTGACGTTCTCGGGAACCGGCGTCTCCATATCGAGGGTTTCGGGCTTGTCCAGCGAAGCCGGACGGCTCTCGACCGGATTGATGAGGTAATCCTCAATCTTCTTCTGATCCTCATCGGTAATATCACCCTTGAGGCAAATCACGCGCGCCGTCAGCACCTTGCAGCGCTCGCCCTGTGTGAGCAGCTGCACGCACTGCTCGGCAGAGTCGCCGCGCTGGTCGTACTGTCCGGGAAGATACTCCATCGCAAACACGCGCCAGCCGTCCTCAACGGGCAGGGTTTCTTCATAAATCACATCCGCATTCGGCTCGGAAAGGACAATTCCCTTTGCCTCGTCGTATTCCGCCTTGGTCAGCCCCTCAATATCGTAGCGCACGATATAGCGCAGGTCGGTGACGGACATCATGCGCAGATTGTGGCGAATATCCCACAGGGTCTGCTTGGCTACGACGTTGAAGCCGTCGCGTTTTTCCACAAAAATTCTGATTACATTTGACATAGCTCAGCCTCCGTGAAAGGCAAAACCGCACCGATTGCGGCGTTGCCTGTGCGTTTTCAATTTATTGTATCACAAAAACCTTTCCTTATATTTCACCTAAAGCAATATGCCGATTATAAACGGCGAAAAAAGTGGAATGATTGGGAAAAATTCTGCTAATCCGTTGTTGACTATTTTGTAAAAACAAGGTACAATATAGAATGACTGAATATGCAAAATCGAGATTGAATTGGAGGATATGATGAAGAAACTGGTTTCCGTCCTGTTGGCGGCAGCCGTGGCGCTGTCGTCCGCTTTGATAATGACCGGCTGTGAGGAGCAGGAATATCCTGTGAGCATTGCCAACTATACGATTGAAAAAGAGCCCGAGAACGTGGTCGTCCTCGACCCGGTTACCGCCGATATTATGGCGTATATGGATTTTGAAAGGAAATTTGCCGGCAGAAGCAAGGAGGTCACACAGCCGGAGCTGAAGGCTGCGCCGGTTGTGGGCACCGAGGAGAATCCCGATATTGACCAGATTGTCAAGCTAAAGACAGACTTGGTTTTCTGCAACGACAAAATCGCCGAGGACGCCCAAAAGAAGCTCGAAAGCAAGGGCATTCAGGTGATCAAGCTCCAAAAGCCCGAAACGACCGCTGAGGTCAAAACGAATTATGAAACCATCGGCAAGGCGCTCGCCGGTACCAAAAAGGGCAGCGCCGCCGGCAAGGAAGCCTATAACAAGCTCGTGCAGGACTTGGACAAGCAAAAGCGCGAGATTGAAAACCTGAACAGCACCGGCGCGCTCTACACCGTCTGCTATCTCTATATCGACGGTCAAAAGCTGAACAAGCTCTCGAGCGGCAGCTTCGGCAACATTCTGATGGGCTACACCAACTGCGTCAACATCTTCTCTGTCGGCACCAACAGCACGTCGGTTTCGCCCAGCAACGACACCGCCAAGGTCGTGGCAAGCGCCAATCCGAATTTTATTCTCTATGACAAAAAAGAGACCCTCGACCAGCTCAAATCGAGCAAAACCCTCTCCAAGCTCAACGCCATCAAGAGCGAACGGACGCTGGAAATCTCGCTGACGGATATGTCTCTGCCCGGTATCACCGCCGAAAAGACACTGAAAAAGATGATTGATTTTATCTATCCGGGTCACGGCGCAACGCCGGACGAAGCAGCCAAAACCGCCGCTGTGTCCGCAAAGAACGAAAATACGACCAAGCCGCAGGAGACAACCGCTCCCAAGGGCGAGGACGTTTCGGCGCAGTATAAAATCAGCCTGACCGACTTGTCGCTCACGGTGAACAGCGAAGGCGAAAGCGTGAGCGCCGTGCAGCAGCGTCTGGTAGATTTGGGCTACCTCACCCAGAGCGTGGAGGATTCCAACGTTACCGGCTACTACGGCGAAGCCACCGTTAACGCGGTGAAGGCGTTCCAGAAGAAGAACGGCATCAAAGAAACCGGCGACGCCGACGCCGCCAC
>CAMJOD010000162.1 GCA_946407465.1 uncultured Clostridia bacterium | reverse complement strand
GAGAGCGCTTTGACGAGCTGCTCGAAAAATATCACATCAAGCGTCCGCGCGGCGTGACCGTAATGACGACCGAGGAAGCGCTTCACGTCGCCGAAACCATCGGCTATCCGGTGCTGCTGCGTCCGTCCTACGTGCTCGGCGGTCAGAATATGATCATCGCGTTCAACGAGGACGACGTGCGCGAATATATGGCGATTATTCTCGCGCAGAATATTGAAAACCCGATTTTGATTGACAAATACTTGCAGGGTACCGAAATCGAGGTAGATGCTATCTGTGACGGCGAGGACATCTTGATTCCCGGTATCATGGAGCACATCGAGCGTGCCGGCGTTCACTCCGGCGACTCCATCGCGGTTTATCCGGCGTGGAACATCACCGACGAAATGACCGAGATTATTGTGGAAAGCTCGCGCAACCTCGCGCTGGAGCTGCAAACAAAGGGTCTTGTCAACATTCAGTATTTGATTTATGAAAACGAGCTGTATGTTATCGAGGTCAATCCGCGTTCCTCGCGTACCATTCCCTACATTTCCAAGGTAACCGGTGTTCCCATGGTCGATTTGGCGACACGCGCCATGCTGGGCGAGAAGCTCCGCGATATGGGCTACGGCACCGGTCTTTACAAAAAGAGCCCCTACATCGCGGTCAAGGTGCCGGTGTTCAGCTTTGAAAAGCTGATTAACGTCGATAACCACCTCGGTCCCGAGATGAAGTCCACCGGCGAGGTGCTCGGTATTGCCAGCACACTGGAGGAAGCACTCTACAAGGGCTTGATCGCCGCCGGCTACAAGATGAAGAAGAAGGGCGGCGTGTTCATCACCGTCCGCGACTCCGACAAGGCGGAAATCGGCGAGATTGCCAAGAAGTATGCCGACCTCGGCTTCAAGATTTACGCCACCTACGGCACAGCGGCAGTGCTCGACAAATACGGCATTGACGCGGTTGCGGTCAAGAAGATTCACGAGAGCGAGAACCGCAACACCCTGACTCTGATTGAGTCGGGCAAGATTCAGTACGTCATTTCTACCTCCGCAAAGGGAAGAATCCCCTCGCGCGATTCGGTAAAAATCAGACGTAAAACCGTTGAAAGAAACATTCCCTGTCTCACCTCGCTCGACACGGCAAACGCGCTGGCGGACTGTCTCAAGAGCCGCTATTCGCAGCACAGCACCGAGCTGGTAGATATTAACAATATGCGCGAGAGCAAGATGAAGCTCCGCTTCACCAAAATGCAGGGCATCGGCAACGACTACATCTACTTCTCGACCTTTGGTCAGTGGATTAACAATCCCGAAGCGCTGGCTGTCCGTCTCAGTGACCGCCATTTCGGCATCGGCGGCGACGGCGTGATTCTGGTGGCGCCCTCCAAGGTTGCCGACGCGCAGATGAAGATGTACAACCGCGACGGCAGCGAGGGCAAAATGTGCGGCAACGGCATTCGCTGCGTCGGCAAGTTCCTCTATGACCACGGCATGGTGGACTACAAAGAAAAGGACGAAATCACCATCGAAACCCTCAGCGGCATCAAGAAGCTCAAGGCATTCACCAACAACGGCGAGGTCACCACGCTGCGCGTTGACATGGGCAAGGCGATTCTCAATCCGCCGGAGGTGCCTGTGGCGCTCGACGGCGACAAGGTGGTTGACCGTTCGGTTACCATCAGCGACACGCCCTATCGCATCACCTGCGTGTCCATGGGCAATCCGCACTGCGTTGTGTTCCGTGACGACATTGACCGCATCAATATCGAGGAGGTTGGTCCCAAATTTGAGTTTGACCCGATTTTCCCGGAGCGCGTCAACACCGAGTTTGTCACCGTTCTCGACGACCACACCATCAAAATGCGCGTGTGGGAGCGCGGCTCCGGCGAGACCTGGGCTTGCGGCACCGGCGCCTGCGCGGCGGCAGTGGCAGCTGTTGAAAACGGCTTCTGCAAGAAGGGTGAGGACATCAAGGTCAAGCTGATTGGCGGCGACCTGATTATCAACTACACCGACGAGACCGTCTACATGACCGGTAACGCCGAAACTGTTTTCGAAGGCGAAGTAGAGGTTTAAGCTTCGATAGCTTTTTAGGAGAATTATAATGAAACGACCGTTAGCAGTGTCAGGGCTTGTGTACCTAACCGTGCTGACGGTCGTCTTTTATTTCCGCACACCGGCGGTCATGCTCGCGGTCACCGCGGCGGCAACGTTGATGGTCTGCGCGGTTTTGATGCTGCGGCATTTCAAGCCGCTGCCGGTTGCGGCGCTTGTTACCGGCGGCGTTTCGGCAATGCTGGCAGTGCTGTCCATATTTCTTTTTCAGAATTTAAAGGTGCAGCCGCTGGTTGACCAATATACCGGCAGAGCGGTTCGGGTAGAGGGCTACCTCGGCGATTTGGTCACCGAGGGCAAGTACGGCACGGTCTACCTCATTCACACCGAGACCATCGACGGCGCTCCGTGCAGCACAAAAATCAGCTATACGGTTTATTCCAAAAAGGACTGGGAGCCGTTCGACAAGCTGTGCGTCACGCTCACGCCCAAGCCGTCCACCTATTCCTATTCGCTGAGCAGCGGCATCTTTTTGCGCGCCGCGGAGACGAAAAAATCAAATTTGGTGCTAACCGGAGAAAAACACCAATCGCCCTATGCCATGGCGGTTGCCCTCCGTTTGGAGATGCAAAAAATACTGGACAACTACCTCGACGATAACGCGCAGTCGCTCGCGTCGGCAGTGTTGTTGGGCGAGAAAAACGCGTTGGAGCCCGATGTGCGCGATGCCTTTTCCGATACCGGCATGTCCTATTTGGTGGTTGTCTCGGGCATGCACCTGGCAATCATCACCATGCTGCTCAAAAAGCTGCTCAAACCGCGCTTTGGCGCAAAGGGCATGTTGCGCATGGTTCTCATCACCGTGTTTTTATTGCTGTATGCCGCCGTCACAGGCTTCACGCCGTCTGTGGTGCGCGCAGCGGTGATGATGCTGTTTATCGTGACAGCGCCGCTGTTCAGGCGCGAATCCGACAGCATCAATGCGCTCGGCGCGGCGGCGTTGGTGCTCACCCTGCCGAACCCCTTTGTCGTCGGCAATGTGGGCTTGCTGCTCTCGTTTGCGGCGACGCTCGGTATTCTGCTTTGGGCGGACACGATCAAGAGGTTCTGTATATTGACGCTGCATTTGTCTCCGCAGCCGCGCAGGGAAAAGACCCGTATCAGCGTGGCAGTGGACTTATGCAAGCGAGCCGCAGCGCTGCCAATCAGCCTGTTTGCGGTCTCGCTCGCCGCAACACTCTGGACAATTCCGCTTGCAATGGTATTTTTTGGCAGAATTACGCCGGCAACGGTGCTGATTTCATTTGTTGCCTATCCGCTCACCTTTTTGCTGCTGCTGCTCTCGCTCCTGCTGGTGCTGACGGCGTGGAGTCCGCTTGTGTATGTGCTCGCGCCGCTTATCAACGGGATTGCGCAGCTCCTCACCGACACGATACGGTTCAGCACCAAGCTGCCCTTTACCTCCGTCAAGACAGACAGCGCCTTTTGGTATGTCTGGATGATCATCACGGTTTTGCTGATAGCCATCGGCGTTCTCATCCGTGCCAAGCGGAATTACATCATCTTTGCCGTCGCCGTATCTGCTTTGACGCTTTCCATCGGCGGTTCGCTGACGGTTCTGCTATGTTAGGCTTGATAAAATGAAGAATATATAGTATAA
>CAMJOD010000161.1 GCA_946407465.1 uncultured Clostridia bacterium | reverse complement strand
AAAAGTATTCGCAATTGTATTAAGCGCTGTAATGATAGCTACGTTTGCGGGCTGCAGCGCAAAGCCATCGGAAACCGCCGCTGCTTCGGCGACACAAGCGCAGACAACACAGGCGCAGACAACACAGCCGGAAACGGTTGCCGCAGACGTAAAAAAACAGATGGATAAAGCATTGACCGACGCGCAATTTAAGGGGATTGTGCAAATTTCAAAGAGCGGCGAAGTGATTTATCAGTACGCCCAAGGCAATGACGATAACGGCAAGGCGCTGACCGTGGACGCTTCCATGCCGATTGGCTCCGTGTCCAAGCAATTTTGCGCGGCTGCGGTTATGCTCCTTTGCGACCAAAAGAAGCTCAGCGTGGACAACACGCTGGACAAGTATTTTCCCGAATACACAAACGGCAAAAAGCTGACCGTTAAAAACCTTCTCAATATGAGCTCCGGACTGACAAACTATCTGGAGCTGGTAAATCCGGCTGACACAAGCACCAATGAAGCGGAAAACATCAAAATGCTCAAAAAAGCAATCTTTGACAAGGCGCTTGTTTTTGAGCCGGGCAGTGATTATCAGTATTCGAACTCCAACTATCTTCTGTTGGCGGAGATTGTAGAGCAGGTAAGCGGTGTTCCTTATCATGATTATCTCCGCAAAAGCTTTTTTGAACCGCTGGAAATGACGCACACCGGTTTTACGGACGAAATTTCCGGGAATCCCGCATGGAGCTTTGCGCTTTCTGAAACGGAATCAACGGAAGAAGGTTTCTACACGCCCGGTATCACCAAGGGCGCAGGCGATGTAGTGTCAAACGCGGAGGATATGGAAAAGTGGATGCGCGGACTCAGCGGCGGCAAGGTGATATCGCATGATGCGTACACGCAAATGACGCAGGACGTCAATCCCGACAGCTTTGAGGAATACGGCTACGGCTTTTGGCACATGCCGTTTGGCGGCGCCGGTCATGTCGGACAGATTCCGCCGCATTTCGGCGCGGTGGATTATATTAACACCGAGCGTGATGTGTGTCTGTTCGCGGTGACAAATTCCGGTCGCGGCATGTCCTATGTACAGGAGATCCCGCAGGTGCTGCTCAGTATTTTGTTTGAAGAATAGGGGAGAGCTGTGAAAAAACTGCTTGTGTTGATGATGAGTGCCATATTAATGACTTCTTTTGCGGGATGTGCCGGAAACAGCGTTAAGCCTGCGGAGGAGACAACAGATACAAAACAGATGCCGTCAAAATTTGATTTAAGAAACGCCGACGGCAAAAACTATGTTACACCTGTCAAAAGCCAAAGATGGGGCGATTGCTGGACATTTGCCATGGCAGGAGCGGCAGAAACCGCTTATCTTTATGCCAACGGGTTAGGCGTTCCGGCAGGTGAAACCAATGACAAGGTGAATTTTTCCGAGAAGTACATCGCGTGGTATATGTTCCACGGTATCACAAAGGACGATGCGGCAAAGGGAAAGGTGCGTTCCTCACAAGCCGGCGAGGGCTTTGACATCAGCGAAGCAGAGAAAGACAATGAGATGTCGGCGTATTTCATCGGCGGCCCGTTTGTGCAGTCGGCAAATCTGTTTGGTTCGGGCTTCGGACCTGTAGATGAAAGCACGGAAATCAAAGGTGAGTTGCCTTATGCGTATAATGATGAGGCTTCCGTGGAATGGGCACTGCCGCTCAACGCTGCGTATCGCAGTGTGCCTGCTGCCGCCGTCTTCCGCGACAGCCGTGTGCTGCCGTGTCCTGCTTCGTTTGACGCAAAAGGAAGCTATCACCTGAATGAGGAAGGAATCAACGCGATAAAGCAGGAAGTGTTTCAAGGTCACGGCGTTGTCCTTGCTCTGAACGCCGCCCACGCAGGCTTCAACAACAAAAACCGCGCTGTGTATGATAGCAGCGATGAAGGTCCGAATCACGCGGTGGTGGTCATCGGCTATGACGACGATTATCCAAAGGAAAACTTCACAAGAACCAAATCCGACGGAACAGCTGTCGAGGGCAGCACACCGCCTGCGAACGGCGCGCTGATTATCAAGAACAGCTGGGGCAAGAAAACCTTTGACGACGATATAGATGACGGCTATTTTTATATTTCGTACTACGACCACAGCCTGCTGTCGGCGATGAGCTATGTGTTTGACAACAGCGGCGAAAAGCCTGCCGCGCTGCATTACGACCAGTATGATTTGATGATGACGCAGTGGTATGGCGCCACGGAATATAAGGATGAAACCAAAATGGCAAATATCTTTGAAGCCGAGGAGGACGCAGCCCTGTGCCGGATTGAATACCGCACAGCCGCTCCCGGCGCGGAGGTGGCGTATGAGGTCTACAAGGACGTGGAGCAGGATAACCCTTCGTCCGGAACGCTGCTTGAAAAAGGCACTTGTTCGCACCCAAACGCAGGCTCTCACGTCGTTGACCTCGACGGCAAATATCCCCTGAAAAAGGGCGAGCGCTACGCGGTGGTTCTGACGGTGAAGCACGGCGACAGCTACATTGAAGTGTTCCCGTATGCGACTGATTTTGTTGAAGGCATGACCGTGCGCGGTGTTATCAACAAGGGCGAAAGCTTTTTGTATACCGGCGGCAAGTGGAGCGATATGACCGTCGCCAAGGATAGCCTGTGTGAAAGAGCCAAAAAACAGTGCGCCGATAACCTCGCCGCCGACAAGGCGCTGCCGCCGCTTTCGCCGGAGGGCAAATCCTTTGCCGTGGACAACTATCCGATTAAGGCGATTTTGCAAACAGATTAAGGAGCGAGTATGATGAAGCAAAAAATAGTTGCCGTTGCCGCTGTATGCGCCATGCTTGTTTTGCAGGCAGGCTGCGCACAGCAAAAAAGTGAAGCATCCGCGGAAACAACTGCCGCAGCCACGGCGGTTGTCACCAATCTTGCCAAGCCGGATATGAAGCGGTGGCAGTATAACGCAGAATATGATTGGTATTATCAGCTCGGTATCAATTACTGCGAAACGCCTGCCGATATAAAATATGAACAGATTTCTGTTTTTGTTCCTGCCGCTTATGTCAGCGCCAAGGAAAACGGCGACGGTACCTACACCTGCGAAGTGAACGGGAAAGCAGTAATAAACGATTATACCGCTGCCAACGCACCGATTATTATGCCGGTTCTCACCGAGGGATATGCTGCCGCCGAAGCGCTGACGGAGGATTTTGTGAACTTTAATAAGAGGTTTACGGAAACGCTGTCGGAATACGCCTCGCAGGGCTTTGTATGTGTCTATGCAGGCTGCCGCGGCATCGACGAGGGCGCGCCCTTTGGCGCCGCCGACTTAAAGGCGGCTGTTCGCTATATTCGCTACAGCGACGATGTGCTTCCCGGTAACGCGGAAAATATCTTTGCCTACGGCATGAGCGGCGGCGGTGCGATGGCGTCCATTCTCGGCGCGTCGGGCAACAGTCCGCTGTATACGCCGTATCTCGACGCTATCGGCGCGGTGCAGGGCGTTTCCGACGCGATTGCCGGCGTAATGGCATGGTGTCCCATCACCGACCTTGACACTGCCAACGCGGAATACGAATGGATGATGGGCTGCACCCGTCAGGGGCGAAGTGAGGAATGGAACCAAATCTCCGACCGGCTGGCGTACGCCTATGCGGATTATGTCAACACCGCAGGCTTTACTGACGAGGACGGCAAGCCTTTGACTTTGGAGAAATCCCAAAGCGGCATTTATCAGGCAG
>CAMJOD010000160.1 GCA_946407465.1 uncultured Clostridia bacterium | reverse complement strand
GACAGATAAATCCACGTTTTGCAAGTCAGGGGTCACTTCATATTATCTGATAAAAGACTTTAAAACAGATGTCGATGGAAAATTCCGCAGAACAAGGCGGAGGACGCAGGAATCCTGACGGATTCCGAGGACGACAACGCAGTTATGCGAAATTTTACACGGCAGATGTTAAAGGATTTTATTTGAGAATAGTATTAAGTGTGATTTTATCTTTTTTTGCCAAAAGAACCGCGACAGCCGCTGTCACAAGCTCTGCTGCCGGAAAGGTCAGCCACACGATCCACGCGTTGGATAAATCTGGCTGAATGAGCCGCGAGAAAACCCAAGCAATCGGCAAAATGAGCACGAGCTGGCGGAGCAGAGAAATGATGAGCGAAGCCACTCCCCTGTCAAGCGCCTGAAACACGCCTTGAAGTGCCAGCGAAATACCGGCAAAGAAAAATCCTGCCGAGATAATACGCGTCGCACTGACACAAAGCGTCTGTGTCCTTTCCGACAAACCAAACGCGGCGCACAGCGGTTCGGCGATTATCTCCAACAGTACCGTACCTGCCAGCATGATGACCGAGGTGTAGATGACGCCGGTTTTTATGCTCTGTCCGACGCGCTTTTCGTCCTGCATGCCGTAGTTGAATGAGACAACCGGCGTTATGGTATCGCGCAGACCAAAGGCGGCAAAGAGTATGAACTGCTGAATCTTGTAATAAAGACCGTAGGCGGTCACTAAAGACGCGTCAACCGTGCCGAGAATGAGGTTGACACCGTAGGTCATCACAGACATCAGCGCCTGCGCAATAATGGCAGGCAAACCGATTCGGTAAATCAGCCGGATGGTGGTGCCGTTTGGACGGATATATCGCAAGCCGTTCGGCACACTCTTGTTCTTTTTGAAATGAAAGAGCAACGCCAAGCCAAACGAAACCAACTGACCGAAAACGGTCGCCAATGCCGCTCCTGCCACACCCATTTTCGGGAAGCCAAAAAGACCGTATATCATAATCGGATCGAGTGCAATATTGGTGACAGCACCCGAAACCTGCGCTATGGTCGATTGCAGCGACAAGCCTGCCGCCTGCAAGACCTTTTCAAAGATGCTGAAAAAGACGATTGCCACCGAGCACAGACAGCAAATCCGCAGATACGTGACCGCCATTTCGCGGATCATTTCATCATTCGTCTGCGTACCGATATAGGCAGGGACGCCCAGCCACCCGAACAGCATAAACAACACCGTGATAACCACGCCGAGAAAAACGCCGTTTCCGGCTACCAAAGCGGGCTTTTCGGTGTTTCTCTCTCCCAAGCTGCGGGCAAGCATGACGTTGACGCCGACGCCGGTGCCGATACCGATTGCGACCATCAGCATTTGCACCGGAAACGCGAGCGTCAGGGCATTCAGCGCCGACTCGCCGCCCTCCATATTCGACACAAAAGCGCTGTCCACAATGTTATAGAGCGCCTGCAGCATCATTGAAATGATAATCGGCAGACCCATTTTTAGCATCAAACGCGGAATCGGCGTCTGTGCCATCTTGTTTTGCTTATCCATATTTCCTCCTGTTTCCGAACACAAAAAAGCGCAAGACCGGCATGCCGGACTTACGCCTTTTGAGCTACTCACATTGACTCTATTATAACATATTTTTTCCATTCGGTCAAACGGGAATGTTGTCAAAAGATTTTTCGGTAATATGCTTGCAATTTTGGAAAAAACGCTTATGACCATATGGACAGCATGATAAAATTGTGCTATACTATTTCTACATTCGGAGGTGATTGCTATGCATGCGGCATACAATAAAAAACAAGTGATACGCTTTCTGTTGTGGACGTTTGTACCGGCGTACGTCATTCAAATTGTCGCCGCTATTGTGTATCTTCATGTAAATCTCACCGTCGGTCAACTGATTATAGCGGCTATGATGTTCGTCCCGATGCTCGGCGCAAAGCTGTCCGGTGCAAAGCTAAGGGACATGGGCTGGAACCCAAGGATAAAACAAAATATCAAGCCGATGCTTATTGCGTGGCTGTCGCCGCTTGTCTTGACAGCGGTCGGCGCAGGGCTGTACTTTTTGGTCTTTCCGTCGCACTTTGACCTGAGCGGACAGTTTGTTATCAGTGCTGCAGGCAAGGACGCGCTGAAGCAGACGGAGGCACAGGGCTTGAGCTATCCTGTGATGATTTTGATAAACGTCCTAAGCAGTCTTTTCTACGGGCCGTTCATCAATGCGCTTCCTGCACTGGGAGAAGAAACCGGCTGGCGCGGCTTTTTGTATCCGCAGCTGAAAGCGCGGTTCGGACGCAGAAAGGGACGGCTGCTCGGCGGCTTTATCTGGGGTGCGTGGCACTGGCCGCTCATCTGGCTGATAGGCTACGAATACGGCGCCGCAGCCGGCAACCCGAGCGGTTATTTTGGATTCCCGTTCAGCGGCATGCTGCTGTTCTGCGTCATCACCATCGGATGGGGTATTATGCACGATTGGCTGTATGAAAAAAGCGGCACCATCTGGGCGCCTGCGCTGTTTCACGGCGCCATTAACGCAGCCGCCACTCTGCCGCTGCTAATATGCAAAACCGACACCGGCTCCGCAAGACTTCTCGGACCTGCATCCATGGGCATACTCGCCGGACTGCCGTTTTTGATGGTTGCCGCCGTTTTGCTGTGGCGTAAAACGGAAAAGAGCGGTGCATAAAGAATAGACGTTCTTACTGAAACGCGCACAAATCATTACCTTTTAACTGTCGATATAGCAACAGCCGCCAAGCAGGAGATTATCCCGCTAGGCGGCTGTTATACTGTTATTTTATTCCGATTCCCAGAATAAATCGTCTAAGGTTTTTCCAAGTGTACGGCAAATAGCGATACATAGCTTGATTGTTGGGTTATAATCCCCTTTTTCAATCGCGTTGATTGTTTGCCGACTCACACCTACTTTTTCGGCAAGCTGCTGCTGCGAAAGGTCGAGCGCGGCGCGTGCGCTTTTTAGTTTCAGATTTTTCATTCTAAATCACCGTTTTTCATACTGCGAAAATATCGGACTAAAGCAATTGTTCCGACTAGTGCACAACAAATTGGAGCAACTAAGTTAATTACAAAAATTGAAACCTGACCGTTAGAAATAAGGGGCTCTCCTTTATAAATGAAACAAAACACACAAACAGTCGTTACTATAGATAGCAAATAAATCAAAACAATGAATCTGATTGGATGCTTGTCATTAAAGCCGAAATAAGCGTCTTTATTAATACAAATACAAGCAAAAGCCGTTATGGAAATCATAACCCCAATTAGCATTTGAATTTCAGAAGCAGCCCACCTTATATCCAAAAGGTTTAGACAAGCGCACAAAAAACAATATCCTGCCAAAACAAGAAAAGCTGTTTTAAAAGCGGCGTTTCGTGCAACTAACTGGCGTTCATCATATTTTTTCTTTTCGTTCTTTTTTGCCACAAGCACAGTGACAATCAAAATAACAACGCAGATACATATAATCGGTAATAAAATTAAATTACTCATAATTAATACTCCTTTAGAAATATTTTGAAGCTTCATTGATTATATCCTATCATATAAATTACATAATGTCAAGTATAACTTACATAACGAGTAATAAGATTTACATCTATTTTTTCGAAAACGCCGCCAAGCAGGAATTATCCCACTTGGCGGCGTTACCCTTTCATTTAATAGTGTACATACATTCTTGACGGCTCGGGA
>CAMJOD010000159.1 GCA_946407465.1 uncultured Clostridia bacterium | reverse complement strand
TACCGCTTGAGGTCATTGTCAGAAACAAGGCGGCAGGCTCCTTCTCCAAGCGCTTTGGCGTTCCCGAGGGTACCTTGTTCAAGGCGCCCACGCTCGAATACTGCCTCAAGGACGACGCGCTCGGCGATCCGATGATCAACGACAGCCAGATTATTGCCATCGGCGCGGCGACCAAGGAAGAGCTCGACACCATCGCCCGCTACACCATGAAAATCAATGAGGTCATGGTAGAATTTTTCAAGGCATGCAACGTTGACTTGATTGACTTCAAGATTGAGTTCGGCAGACTGCCCGACGGCACCATCATTCTTGCCGACGAGATTTCTCCCGACACCTGCCGCTTCTGGGATATGGACACGCAGGAAAAGCTCGACAAGGATCGCTTCCGCCGCGATATGGGCGGTGTGGAAGAAGCCTACGCCGAAATGATGAAGCGTGTCGGCTTGGATAAATAATCAATAACACCCAAATCATATCTCGGATGGTGAAATTTTGAGTTGTTCAATTGATCGGTATCACAAAGAAGGCCTGCACGAGGAGTGCGGCGTCTTCGGCGTTCTCAGCGACGGCAGCCTCAGTCCTGCCTATGCCTGCTACAACGGACTTCTTGCCCTGCAGCACAGAGGGCAGGAGAGCTGCGGCATTGCCGTTTCTGATGAGGGCGTCATTGATTATCATAAAAACATGGGACTGGTCAGCGAGGTTTTCGGCAATGATATTCTGGACTCGCTGAGCGGTCAAATGGGAATTGCTCACGTTCGGTATTCAACAGCAGGCGGCTCCGTGCTCGAAAACGCGCAGCCGCTTGTTATGCGTTATGTAAAGGGCACCATTGCCGTAGCGCACAACGGCAATTTGACCAACGCGGTTGAAATTCGCCGTGAGCTGGAGCAGCGCGGCGCCATTTTTCAGACGACGATTGACAGCGAGGTCATTTGTTATCTGATTGCGCGCGCCCGACTGCATGTTCACAGCGTAGAGGAAGCGGTTATCGAAGCCATGCACCGCATTGAGGGTGCGTATTCGCTGCTTGTCATGTCGCCGCGAAAGATTATTGCGGCACGCGATCCGCACGGCTTCCGTCCGCTCTGTATCGGAAAATACAACGGTTCCGTGGTGGTTGCCAGCGAGAGCGCAGCGCTCGACGCCTGCGGCGCTGAATTTGTGCGCGATGTGGAGCCGGGCGAGATTATCGTTATCAACGGTGAGGGAGAGGACGGCTACCATTCTATCCGCCCCGATTTTCCCGATAAAAAGCAGGCAATCTGCATCTTTGAATACATCTATTTTGCGCGCAGCGACTCCGCCATCGACGGCGTGAGCGTCTACGAAGCACGCAAGCAGGCAGGCAGAATTTTGGCGCGCACCTGTCCGGTGGAGGCTGATATGGTTATCGGCGTGCCCGAATCCGGCATTGACGCGGCAATCGGCTATGCCGAGGAGAGCGGCATTCCCTATGAAAAGGCGATTGTCAAGAACGCCTACATCGGCAGAACCTTCATCAAGCCCAGCCAAAAGGAGCGCATGAAGAGTGTGCGCATCAAGCTCAACCCGATAGCTGACCGTGTGCGCGGCAAGCGCGTTGTGATGATTGACGACAGCATTGTGCGCGGCACCACCGTTGACCGTATCGTCACCATGCTCCGTGAGGCAGGCGCCAAGGAAGTGCATATGCGCATCAGCTCGCCTCCCTTTATGTGGCCGTGCTACTACGGCACCGACATTCCCTCGCGCGGAGAGCTCATTGCCGTCAACCACAGCATTGAAGAAATCACCAGGCTCAGCGGCGCCGATTCGCTGGCATACCTGCCGGTGGACTCGCTCCATGAGATGATAGGCTATGCGCCGATTGGCTTCTGCGAGGGCTGCTTTACCGGCAAATATCCGGCGCCGACCACGCAGCTTACTCTGGAGGGCAAGGAGCGCGGCGGCATGTACGACGCCTGTCAGGGCACAGACGAAGCATAACACCGTGATTGGAGAAAGGTAACCGATATGATAAAAGACACCTACGAATCACCCTTGTCGTCGCGTTACGCGAGCAAGGAAATGAAATACATCTTTTCACCCGACAAAAAATTCAGAACATGGCGCAAGCTCTGGATTGCCCTTGCCGAAGCGGAAATGGAGCTCGGACTCCCCGTCACGCAGGCGCAGATTGACGAGCTGAAGGCGCACGCCGACGACATCAACTACGAGGTAGCCACCGAGCGCGAAAAGCTGGTGCGCCATGACGTGATGAGCCACGTCTACGCCTACGGTGTGCAGTGCCCGAACGCCAAGGGCATTATTCACCTCGGCGCGACGTCCTGTTATGTCGGCGACAACACCGATATTATCATTATGACCGAGGGTCTGCGTCTGGTGCGCGACAAGCTGATTACGGTTATCCGCAATCTCTCCAAGTTCGCGGACGAATACAAGGCGCTGCCCACACTGGCATTCACACATTTTCAGCCGGCTCAGCCGACCACCGTCGGCAAGCGTGCCACCCTGTGGTTGCAGGAGCTGCTGATGGACTTGGAGGATGTGGAGTATCAGCTCTCCAAGGCAAAGCTTCTCGGCTCCAAGGGAACCACCGGCACGCAGGCAAGCTTTTTGGAGCTGTTTGACGGCGACCACGAAAAGTGCAAGGCGCTCGACAAAAAAATCGCCGAAAAAATGGGTTATCAGGCTTGCTTCCCCGTATCGGGACAGACCTATTCGCGCAAGCTCGACTCGCAGTTCCTCAACGTATTGGCAGGCATCGCGCAGTCGGCGGCAAAATTCTCCAACGACATCCGTTTGCTGCAGCACCTAAAGGAAGTGGAAGAGCCCTTCGAAAAGAATCAAATCGGCTCCTCCGCAATGGCATACAAGCGCAATCCCATGCGCTCCGAGCGAATCGGCTCCCTGTCGCGCTATGTGATGGTGGACGTGCTCAACGGCTATTTCACCACCGCGACCCAGTGGTTTGAGCGCACTTTGGACGATTCCGCCAACAAGCGCCTCAGCGTTCCCGAAGCCTTCTTGGCGGTTGACGGCATTCTCTCGCTCTACGCCAACGTGGCGGACGGCTTGGTCGTCTATCCCAAGGTGATTGAGCAGCGTCTGAGGAAGGAGCTTCCCTTCATGGCGACCGAGAATATTATGATGGACGCCGTCAAAAAGTGCGGCGCCGACCGTCAGCAGCTGCACGAGCGCATTCGCGTTCATTCCATGGCGGCTTCCAAGGTCATCAAGGAAGAGGGCGGCGAAAACGACTTGCTGCAAAGAATCGCGGCAGACGAGGCGTTCGGCGTGACCCTCGAGGAGCTGGAAAGCATTTTGCAGCCCGAAAAATACACCGGCAGAGCCAAGGAGCAGACCGAGGACTTCCTCGCCGAATGTGTGGCGCCGGTGCTTGAAAGATACAAAGACGTAGCGTCCGACAAACCCGAAATCAACGTTTGACGGTTCGCATTTTAAAACAAAGGAGAAACAAACATGGTTAAAGCAATCGTAGGCGCAAACTGGGGCGACGAGGGCAAGGGCAAGATTACCGACGTGCTTGCCGGCGACAGCGATGTGGTTATCCGCTTTCAGGGCGGCGCCAATGCCGGACACACGATTATCAACGACTACGGCAAGTTTGCACTGCATCAGCTTCCCTCCGGTGTGTTCCATCAAAACATCACCAACATCATCGGCAACGGCGTTGCGTTCAGCGTTGAAAACTTCGTCAAGGAAATGCAGGAGCTGAA
>CAMJOD010000158.1 GCA_946407465.1 uncultured Clostridia bacterium | reverse complement strand
TCAAACGCGACAGCGAGGGCAGCACGTCGATCGGCGGCGTCACGCCCTTGCGGTAGAGCTCGCGGCTGAGGATAATCTGACCCTCGGTGATGTAGCCGGTGAGGTCGGGAATGGGATGCGTCTTGTCGTCCTCGGGCATGGTGAGAATCGGAATCAGGGTGATGGAGCCGTCCTTGCCGCGCAGTCTGCCTGCTCTCTCATAGAGAGTGGCGAGGTCGGTGTACATGTAGCCGGGATAGCCGCGTCTGCCGGGAACTTCCTTTCTCGCGGCGGAAACCTCGCGCAGCGCGTCGGCGTAGTTGGTGATGTCGGTCATGATGACGAGCACGTGCATGCCGAGGTCAAACGCCAGATACTCGGCGGCGGTCAGTGCCATTTTGGGTGTGGCGATACGCTCGATAGCCGGGTCATTGGCGAGGTTGACAAACATAACGGTACGGTCAATGGCGCCGGTCTCCTTGAAGGACTGCACAAAGTATTCGGATTCCTCAAAGGTGATACCCATCGCGGCAAACACAACGGCGAACTGCTCGTTCTTGCCTCTTACCGTCGCCTGACGGGCAATCTGCGCTGCCAGCTGCGCGTGAGGCAGACCGGAAGCGGAGAAAATCGGGAGCTTTTGACCTCTTACCAGCGTGTTCAGACCGTCGATGGCGGACACGCCGGTTTGAATAAATTCCTGCGGATAGTTCCTCGCGGCAGGGTTCATCGGGGTGCCGTTGACGTCCATGCGCTTTTCGGGAATCAGCGCCGGACCGTCGTCAATCGGGTTGCCCAGACCGTCAAATACGCGCGAGAGCATATCGGGAGAAACAGGCAGCTCCATAGAGCGACCCAAAAAACGAACCTTGGAGTTGGCGAGGTTGATGCCGGCGGCGGATTCAAACAGCTGCACCAGCGCGTTGCTGCCATTGACCTCGAGCACCTTGCAGCGGCGTGTTTCGCCGTTGGGCAGCTCGATTTCGCCCAGCTCATCATACTTGACGTCCTCAACGTCGCTGATCATCATCAGAGGACCTGCTACCTCTCGAATGGTACGGTATTCCTTTGGCATCAGTCATCACTCCTTTTCAAAACGTCGCTGATTTCAGCGTCAAGCTGGGTCTCAATCGACTCATATTCAGCCTGAATCTTGTCCTCGGGCTCATATTTAAAACGTCCTATGCGCTCGCGCACAGGGATATTGACGAGCATTTCAATGTTGGCGCCCTTGTCCAGCGCCTCGCGTGCCTTGTCGTAGTAGCTGAGAATAGCGCGCATCATCAGCACCTGCTTGGGCAGGGAGGTGTAGGTGTCAGTGGGATCGAACGCGTTCTGGTGCAGATAGTCCTCACGGATAGAGCGTGCGCTCTCGAGCTTCAAACGGTCGGGAGCGGACAGCGCGTCCATACCAACGAGGTTCACGATCTCCTGCAGCTCGCTTTCGTCCTGCAAAAGCGCCATCATTCTGCCGCGCAGCTGCATAAAGTCGGGCGCCGCGTTTTCGGCAAACCACTTTTCGAGCTGGTCGGTGTAGAGCGAATAGGAGGTCAGCCAGTTGATGGCGGGGAAGTGACGCTTGTAGGCGAGGTTGGCGTCCAAGCCCCAGAACACCTTGACAATACGCAGCGTCGCCTGTGAAACCGGCTCGGAGATGTCGCCGCCGGGAGGGGAAACCGCGCCGATAACGGACAGCGCGCCCTCGGTGTCCTCGGAGCCGTTGACGATCACGCGTCCGGCTCTCTCATAGAACTGCGCCAGACGGCTGCCCAGATAGGCAGGATAACCCTCTTCACCGGGCATTTCCTCCAGACGTCCGGACATTTCGCGCAGCGCCTCCGCCCAGCGCGAGGTGGAGTCCGCCATCAGCGCGACGGTGTAGCCCATGTCGCGGAAGTATTCGGCGATGGTGATGCCGGTGTAGATGCTCGCCTCACGCGCCGCAACGGGCATGTCGGAGGTGTTGGCAATCAGCACGGTTCTCTCCATCAGGGAGTTGCCGGTGCGCGGATCCTTCAATTCGGGAAATTCATTCAAAACGTCGGTCATCTCGTTGCCGCGTTCGCCGCAGCCGATGTAGACGATAATATCAGCTGCCGCCCATTTTGCCAGCTGGTGCTGCACAACGGTCTTGCCGGAGCCGAACGGACCGGGAACCGCCGCGACGCCGCCCTTTGCCAGCGGAAACATTGTGTCAATGGGGCGCTGACCGGTGGTGAGCAGAATGTCGGGCGAGAGCTTTTTTTTGTAGGGTCTGCCCACACGGACAGGCCAGGTGGTGAACATTTTGACCTCGACGTCGCCCTTGTCGGTTTTGATAACCGCGACAACGTCGTCAACGGTAAAGCTGCCGCCGCTGATTTTGGCAACGGTGCCCTCCACCTTGTTGGGAACCATAATCTTGTGCAGCACGGCGGCGGTCTCCTGAACGGTGCCCAGCGTGTCGCCTGCCTTCACCTTGTCGCCGACCTTGGCAACGGGCTTAAAGTCCCATTTCTTTTTGTGGTTGAGCGAGGGAACGTCGATGCCTCTTTTGAGGTTGGTGCCGGCGACCTTCATAATCTCGTCGAGCGGACGCTGAATGCCGTCGTAAATCGCGCCGATCAGGCCGGGTCCCAGCTCAACGGACAGCGGCGCGCCGGTGGATTCAACGGTTTCGCCGGGGCCGAGGCCGGAGGTTTCTTCATATACCTGAATGGACGCGCGGTCGCCGTGCATCTCGATAATCTCGCCAATCAAACGCTGCGAGCTGACGCGCACAACGTCGAACATATTCGCGTCGCGCATACCCTCGGCGATAACCAGAGGACCCGCGACCTTTGTGATAATTCCTTTTTTCAAATATTACACCTCAATCGTTAAAGATGATGTCGGAGCCGACAGCCTTTTCCACAAAGGACGACAGGCGTTTGATGCCGGTGCCCTTGTTGCCGCTCACGCCCGGAATGGGAATGATGGCAGGCGTCAGCCGTTCCGCGTAACGCGCACGCGTTTTTTCGGTGGCAAAATACACGGCTTCGGTCACGTAGATAACGGCGTAGCGGTCGCTGTCCGCCACACGGCGCAGCAGCGCTGTCACGTCGGTCTCTTCGTCAAAGGGATATATATCCAGTCCCACAGCGGAAAAGCCCTTGATGCTCTCGGCGTCGCCGAGCACAGCGATATTCTTAGCCATAGATTTCACGCAGCCTTTCCCTGATAAGTTCCGTATCGGCGCCGGTCTTGACGCCGCTGTAAATAATGTGCAGCACCTTGTTCTGCGCTTCCTCGCCCAGATAGTAGCCCAGCAGCGGCTCGGCGCCTTCGCTGGTGCGCTTGCAGCTCTCCTTGGCGAGCGTCATCAGCCTGTTGTCCACAAACTTTTCAAAGGCGGAGGGAGAGCTTTTGTACTGCTCCATCGCCTGATTGCAGCCGTAGTCGCTTTGCTTGGCAAGCGTGTCAACAAGCGCGTCGTGACCCTTGAGGGCAGCCTGCACGACCTTGTCGCGGTCAAAGCCCTCAAAGCGCGGCATGGCGCTCTTGTAGTAGTGTCTGTCCGCGCCGGTGCGCGCGCCGCGCAGGGCGATTTTGATATTGTGATAAAAAACCTCCGTGCGGAAGTATTCCTTTAAAAATTTGGAGCGATAGCCCTCGCTCCGGCGCAGCATTTCGAGCATAACCGCCTTGTCGAGCACCGCGTCGGCAGCCCTTGCGTCGCCGGTGTGGGCGAGCAGGTCATACGCCTTTGCGGCAGGCTCCTGCAGCCAATCCGGCAGTTCCTTCATAATCCGGTGCTCCACAGCGTCAATCATCAGCTTGTGCTCCACCGTGCAGGGAGAGAGCAGCAGCGTGGTGTAGTAGTCGCGCGCGGACATGGTGCCCTTGAGCACGACC
>CAMJOD010000157.1 GCA_946407465.1 uncultured Clostridia bacterium | reverse complement strand
GTGTCGGCAACAAAATTTCTCCTTTACTAATTTAGCAAGTTGTAGTATAATAATGGGTGTTGTTATGCTTCGCTTGCTTTGCAACTATAAGTATAAACGAATCATTCCCATTTGTAAATAGAATTTGAGGGACAAAAATGGATAAAAAATATGACGTCGTTATTGTCGGAACCGGTGCGGCAGGCTTGTATGCCGCCATCAGCTTTCCGAAGGACATCAGTATTCTTCTGGTTTCCAAGCGAGAACTGCCGCTGTCAAACAGCTCGCTGGCACAGGGAGGCGTCGCCTGTGTGCTCGACACCGTTCACGACGCGTATAAGCTGCACATCAGCGACACGCTGATTGCCGGCAAATACAAAAATACCCTTGCCGCCGTGGAAAAGCTCGTCAAGGAGGGACCTGCCGACGTGCTCAAAACCAAGGAGCTGGGCGTGGACTACGACCTCAACCCCGACGGCACCATGAAAAAAACGCTCGAAGCCGGCCACAGCCGCAACCGCATTGTCCACCACAAGGACTCCACCGGCAAGGCGATTGTGGACGCGCTGATTGAAGCGGTCAGGCAGCTGCCCAATGTCGATATTCTCGAAAACGCGCTGCTCTATTCCATGCACAAAACCCTGAACGGCTTTTATCTGAGTATTCTGCACAACGACAAGCCGCTGTATTTCGGCTGCAGCTACTGCATTTTGGCGACCGGCGGCATCGGCAGAGTCTATCAATACACCACCAATTCCGCGATTGCCACCGGCGACGGCATTGCCTTTGCCCACATGCTGGGCGCCAAAATCCGCAACCTGTCGCGCGTGCAGTTTCATCCCACCGCCTTTGCGGCAGACAAGGACCGCGAGCGGTTTTTGATCAGCGAAGCCGTGCGCGGCGAAGGCGCGGTGCTGCTGAACTGTCACGGCGAGCGCTTTGCCTTTGACTATGACAAGCGCGGAGAGCTGGCGCCGCGCGACGTGGTTTCGAACGCGATTGCGCGTGAGGCGCTCAAAACAGGCAGCGAGGATTTTTATCTGGACATCACGCACAAGCCTGCCGATTTTGTGAAGAACCGCTTTCCGATGATATACGCGCGCTGCCTGGAGGAGGGCGTGGATATTACCAAAGACAGGATTCCGGTCTATCCGTGTCAGCATTATTTGATGGGCGGCATCGACGTGGATTTGCACGCGCGCACCTCGATTGACGGCTTGTATGCCGCAGGCGAATGTTCCCACACCGGCGTACACGGCGCAAACCGTTTGGCGAGCAACTCGCTGCTGGAGGCACTGGTCTATTCGCGCACCGCTGCCGAGGACATCACGCGCCTGCTGCACCACTACGGCAGACGGCCGCTCGGCTTGGAGCCCGCGCACCGTCCGGTGGACGGCAAGCCGCTTCCGCACGGCTGCCGCTCGCGCATACGCGAAATCTTGCAGGACGCCTATTTTGTGCTGCCCAAGCCGGAAAAATACGCGGAGAGCTACCGTGAAACACAAGAAATCATCAAACAGCTATTCAGCGAGCAATATCAAATCAGTTCGGACTTTGTGGAGGCAAAGAGCATTGCGGTTGTCGCAAGCATTATCCTCGACGAGGTCAGGGAGGGACAGGCATGATCAACAGCATTTATGTGGACAACATCATCAAAACCGCGCTGCTGGAGGATATTAACTACCTCGACACCACCACCGACTACCTCATTGACGAGGAGCAGGAGAACACCGCGCGCTTTCTCGCAAAGGCGGACGGCGTGCTCTGCGGCATCGACGTGGCGCTGCGTGTGTTTACGATTTTGCAGGAGCAGGGCTTTGAGGCAAAGGTCTACAAGCACGACGGCGACGTCTTGGAAAAGGGCGATATTATCGCCGAGATTCACGGCAAGACGCGCACCCTGCTCAAGGGCGAGCGCACGGCGCTCAATTTATTGCAGCACATGAGCGGCGTCGCCACCGCCACCAGACAGGCGGTCAAGGCGGTGGAGGGCACCAACGCCTCGATTGCCGACACGCGCAAGACGCTCCCGGGTCTGCGTCCGCTGCAAAAATACGCGGTCACGGTCGGCGGCGGCAGAAACCACCGCTACAACCTTTCGGACGCGGCAATGCTCAAGGACAACCACGTGGACGCCGGCGGCGGCATTGCCTCCGCGGTTGCCAAGCTCAAAAAAAAGCTCGGTCACATGACAAAAATCGAGCTGGAGGTGCGCAACCTCGACGAGCTGGGACAGGCATTGGAGGCCGGTGTAGATGTGATTATGCTCGATAACATGAGCTGTGAGGAAATGCGCGAGGCGGTTGAAATCACCGACGGCAGAGCGCTCCTCGAAGCAAGCGGCGGCATCACCGCCGAAACCCTGCGTGCAATCGCCGAAACCGGAGTGGATATTATCTCCATGGGCGCTCTCACCCACTCCGTCACGGCGTTTGATATTTCATTAAAAATCAGCGGTTAGCTTTCTGCTGACGGCTGATGACGAAAACAGGAGGTAGTTTTATGGTAAGAATTGGCATTTTGGGTTACGGTAACCTCGGCAGAGGCGTAGAAGCTGCGATTAAGAAAAACGCCGACACAGAGCTGGTCGCCGTTTATACCAGACGCGATCCGTCAACCCTGACAATCAACACCGAGGGCGTTCCGGTCAAGAGCACCGCCGACCTCGACACGGGCAAGGAGCCCTTGGATGTGCTGGTGATCTGCGGCGGCAGCGCCACCGACCTGCCCGAAATGACGCCCAAATACGCGGCGATGTACAACGTTATCGACTCCTTTGACACCCACGCCAAGGTGCCGGTACATTTTGCAAATGTGGACAAGGCGAGCAAGGCAGCCGGCAAAATCGGCATTATTTCCTGCGGCTGGGATCCGGGCATGTTCTCCATCAGCCGTGTCTATGCGCACGCGGTACTGCCCGACGGCAAGGACTACACCTTCTGGGGCAAGGGCGTAAGCCAGGGTCATTCCGACGCAGTGAGAAGAATTGACGGCGTGCTCGACGCGCGTCAGTACACTGTTCCGGTTCCCGAAGCGCTCGACAAAGTGCGCAACGGCGAGAATCCCGAGCTGACGACCCGTGAAAAGCACACCAGAGAATGCTTTGTGGTTGCCGAGGAGGGTGCGGATCTCGCAAGAATCGAGAACGAAATCAAGACCATGCCGAACTACTTTTCCGACTACGACACCACCGTGCACTTTATCACGATGGACGAGATGAAGGCAAATCACAGCGGTCTGCCCCACGGCGGCTCCGTGATTTACTCCGGCGAAAGCAGCGACGGCACCAAGCATGTGATTGAATACAGCCTCAAGCTCGACTCCAACCCCGAATTTACCGGTTCGGTTCTGGTCGCCTACGCAAGAGCGGCGGCAAGGCTGAACGCCGAGGGTGCCTGCGGCGCCAAGACGGTGTTTGACATTGCGCCTGCCTACCTGAGCGCGCAGTCCGGCGACGAGCTGAGAGCGCATTTGCTTTGATTGTAAGGGGAAATCCCCCTGTCAATACGAAAATTATGAAAGGAGAGAAAACAGCATGAAATACATGTGCGAGCCCTGCGGCTACATCTATGATCCGGCAGAGGGCGATCCCGACAGCGGTATCGCTCCCGGCACCGCGTTTGAGGATCTTCCCGACGACTGGTGCTGCCCCGTCTGCGGCGTAGGCAAAGAAGACTTCGTCCCCTACGAGGACTAGCAGCGTGACGCTGCATCCAATCACGCCTTTGGAAAGTAGGTACGTTAGGTGACCGTTCTGCAACGGCGTGGTCAAGAATGAATTGTAAAAAAATCGGATGTGACCCCGCAAGGGCGTTACATCCGGTTTTCACTATTTACTGTTTTTCCTTTTACAGTTTTGAAATTTTACGATGAATGAGGCTGTTTTTCCATACAGCTTT
>CAMJOD010000156.1 GCA_946407465.1 uncultured Clostridia bacterium | reverse complement strand
CGCCGCCGTTTGCCGAAACCGTTGCCGCCGCGCAGAGCGAACAGCCGCCCCAAAAGGAGCAGGAGGAAGCAATTGAGCCCTACTACGACGGTGAATACGACGAGGACGAGGAGCCGCAAAAGGCAAACAAAAGCTTCATTCTCGGCGTTATCGTGATTATTCTCGCACTGCTGGCAGCACTCGCCGCGCTGGGCGTGTATGCATGGCAGAATGATTTGCTGCCCTTTGGCAACAACAGCACGCCGGAAACCACCGCAGCACCTGCCACACAGACAACCGCTGCCGCCACGACAGCGCCTGTCACCACCGTACCCGAAACCACTGCGGAGCCGACCGAGGAGCCGACTACCGAGGAACCGACCACCATTCCGGAGACCACCGTGCCCTATGACGTCTATCCCGAAAACGTTATCGGCTTCTACTTCGACTACGCGGAAGAAGTGCTGCGTGCACAGGGCTTGGAGGTCGCCTACGGAGAGAGTGTTCCGAGCAGCGAATATGACTACGGCTTTGTTATTTCGATGTCGCCGACCGACAGCTCGCTTGTCAAGTCCGGCAGCACCGTCACGCTCGTTCTGTCCTCCGGCAAAACCGGCGGCACCGAGAGCAGCCAAACCGAATAAACAATTGTTACCGCAAAGGGAAGAATCCGTTTTGGCTCTTCCCTTTCGGCGTATTCCGTATCCTTGTTTCCGGAGCGACATATTATGAAAGAAAAATATCTCACGGTATGGAGAAGCAGCTTTTTGTTTGCCTTTGTGCTCAACGCGGTTTTTCTGACGGCATGCGTACTGCTGACCTCCTTCACCTATGAGGGCGACGGCGACTTTTTGAACTCCGTGTTGATATGCCAAAAGCACATCTACGCCAACGCCTCGGTCAACTACATACTCGCCATGCTGATTGGCACGGTTCAGCTCGTTTTTCCTCATATCAACTGCTTTGTTCTGTTTGAGGTCATGGCAGCCTTTGCCGCGTTTGTGTCCATCACCTTTGTGTTTGCGGACAAGTATAACAAGCGCAAGGCGTTTGTCTTTGCCTCTATTCTCAACATTATGTTCGCGCTGCACCACTACACCAACGTGGACAGCACGCGCACAGCCGCTCTGCTGTGTGCCGCAGGCTTTTTGCTGGTGCTGCTGGCGATTCACCAAAAGCGCTACACCCTGTCCTGCTGGGTAGGCGTACTCGAAATCATGCTCGGCTCATGCCTGAATATTGCTTATTTCTTTATCGCACTGGGCTTTGCGGTGGCATTTTTCTTCGGCGATTTGATTGCCAAAAAGAAGTACCGCCTGCCGTTTCGCAAGCTGTTTTGGTATTTTCGCCCGTTTTTGCTGATGTTTTTGCTGGTGTCGGCACTCACGCTGGGACTGTGCCAGTTCTCCTATCAGGTGAACCACGCCACCGAGGCGTCGCGCAATTACTACGAATATGCCGTCACGCAAAACGCCGTGAACGCCCTTCCCTACCCCGATTACAGCTCCCATGCCGACCAGTTCAAGGCGGCAGGCATCGCCTCCGAGGAGGACTATGAGCTGCTCAAAAACGGCTACTACGACGAAGCCACCGACCTCAGCGTGTCGGCGCTCAAAGCCGTTCACGAGATTCAATTAAAGGACAACCCCAAGAATATCGCAAACGTTTTTTCCGCCGTTTTTAAGGATAACTACGAGGAAGCGATGCAGCTTGACCGCTCCATCGTCACCATTGCGGTCTATCTGCTGGTGTCGCTGGTGTTTATCTTCTATCATAAAAACCGGTTTTCGTTCTTTCCGCTGTTCTATCTGATAGTGGGCGTGTTGTCGGGCTTTGCGCTGCGGTTCGTCTACGACAGCAGCGATAACCTCACCTACGGAATCTGGGTGTTTATGATAGCCCTGCTGCTCAATTCCTTTAACTTTGAGGTGCTCAGGCGGCAAAAGGTGAACACCAAAATGCGCGAGCACAACGTCTATCTGGTGTTTTCCATTCTGACTGTGCTGGCGCTCGGCGGACTCAACGGCTTTATCTATTATCAAAACATGCAGCTTGCCGTGCCCGATACCGGCGAGAGCAGCACGCGGTTTTTGATTTCGGAGCTTAACCGCAACCCCGACTGCTACTACGTAATGGATCCTCCCACCAAAAAGACCTTTGACCGCACCACCGAAAACTATCTGCACCCGATGTGGGGCTTCCGCGAGGAATATCTGGACAATCTCGATGACTTCGGATTCCTCCATAATGACGAGGTTCTCCGCCGGCGCAACCTGCCCGAGAATATCTATGAGGCGGCTGTCAGCAAAAAGAAAATCTATGTTATCGACAACAACGTGGTGTTCAAAAAAGAGAAGTATTTCACCGCGCATTATGCACCCGAGGGAAAGACGGCGTTTTATAACGCGCTTTCCGAGCCGGGCGGCTACCATATTTATAAAATCATCATCAACTGACGGTAAACAACAGGAGCCTGCTACACTCACTTGTGTGAGTCGAAAGCAGGCTCCTGTTTATGTATTTTTGTTTTCCTCGACGGGCGCCGGCTTGGACGGCGTTTCTTTATACGTATTGCCCGTTCGCGCCGCAGGCTGCACAAGCTTGACCTCGCTGCCGACCGGGTCTTTCTTTGTGTTGTGCGGTCTCAGCTCATCAGGCAGGGAGCGCACAAAGAACAGCTCCTCGGGCGAATATTCCCGTTTCTTGCGCACACGGCGCACACGCTTCTCATTGTTTTGGGCTGACGGCATGATATAATTGACATCATCGGGCGCAAGCTCCTTTTGGGTGGTTCCCTTCGGTCTCTGCTCGTCCGGCAGGGAGCGCACAAAAAACAGCTCCTCGGGTGAATACTCCCGTGTGTGATGCTCGTGCGGCGTGCTTGTTTTCGACGCGGAACCGACAAGGTCAACGCCGTCAACCGGCTTTTTTCTTCTCCTATGGCTGTGATGGTGACTATGGCTGTGGCTGTGCGTCTTTTTCTCCTGAGACACAGGCATCACATATTTGACCTCTCCGGCAATCGTCTCCTTCTCCGTGTTATGCGGTCTTTCCCGATACGGAATGGATTGCACATAAAAGACGTCTTTGTCAGCCGCCGTGTCCTCATTTTCTCCGGATTTTCTCTTGGCGACGGGCAGCATAAAGCCGATTGCCGTGCCGACAAAGCCGAGACAATACAAGAGTCTGCCTGCCACGCTGCCTGCAAGGCTCATTTGAACGCCCTCTCCGTATTGCAGCATCAGCACACATTCCATCACAAAAGACACAACAAGCAGCACTATTACACCGGACATCAGTCCAACCGTCTGCGAGCGCTTGCGCGACGCGCCGCTTCGCTGGCGAATGAGCAGATAATACAGCAGCAGAATCAGCATGCTCAGTTCGGAGCAGACAAATACCGCAAATCGCAGGACGGTTGCCGTATCGGCGGAGTTCAGGCTGCCGAAAAGCTCGGTAACATTCGACAGCAGCAGAATGGCGTTCATCACCAAGCCGGCTGTCAGCAAAGATGAACGCAGCCGCCGGAGGATACCCCTGTGCAGCAGCGAGAAAAACGACGCGACCGTGATGATTACAAATACGATAACACCGGCGACGCCGATAAAGATGTCCCTGTCTGACTGCATCAGCAGGATTACCCGGTAAACGGTATACAGCGCAAACGAGACCGCCGTAAACCATTTGATTCCCAGCCTTCGGCTTCCGGTTTGTAAGCTAGATTTTTCCACAAATGTTCCTTCCTTGAATCAAAATATGCAAAACCTGTTGTTCTGCAAAAAAGCGAACGCAGTCCGCACAAAATAGTATAAAGCATTCTGCCTTTTTCGTCAATGTTTTATTTTAACTTTTTGTAAAAAATTACAAAGGAATATGAACCACCTGTTGCTTTTTTCGCAAAAAGAAAAACACTGTTT
>CAMJOD010000155.1 GCA_946407465.1 uncultured Clostridia bacterium | reverse complement strand
CCCCAGCCGAAGATTGCCATATAGATGTAGTCGCAAATCAAATTGATGACATTCGCCACTATCGGCAGCGCAGTGGCAAGCTTGCGCATGCTGTCAGTTCTGGCGTAGGCGGCGGTCTGGTTGACAACTGCCACCAGCGGTGTGAGCACCCAGAGCGGCAGGAGATATTCTACAACCAGCCCGACAAGCTCCTCCTTGCCCTGTGCCAAAAGCTGTGCCGTCGGCTCCATGACGGCGATGCCGATAACGGACATCACCACCGTGGAGAGCACGCCAGCCCAAAAGGACAGTGTAAACACCGCGTCGGCGGATTGCCGGTCGCGCTTGCTCTTACAGATAACCGAGAGCGTGTTGCCGCCGAAGGTGAACAGCGCAATGGGAATGCTGCGCAAAAAGATGATGGAGGTCGTCAGATTTATCGCATATAGCTGAACAGTACCGAGAATCTGACCGACCATGATGCCGTCCAAGATACCGGAAAGATAGGTGGATGCGGTCATTGCCAGTGTCGCTACCAAAAGGCTGCGGTATTTCTTATTCAGCAGCGTACCGTTTCGTTTCATAACCTCTCCCCTCTCAGCGTTTCAAATTATCCTTGCGGAAGAACAGGAATCCGCGAAGCACATTGATAAAGTCGTTGACATATTTTTCGTTGCTCGCATTCCAGAAAAAGCCCATGCGTGCAAGGATTTGTGTGGTGTAATGCGCCCTGCAGGGCAGTGCGACGATCTTTTTGCCGTGCGCGGTGTTCATATACGCTGTCATGCTCGACAGAATCGCCGCCTTTTCGGGATCCTTCTGCGCTTCGTTGAGCGCATCGGCAAAGACGTCATATTCCACAAAGTCGATATGATTGCCGTTTTGGTTCATCTGGCGGATTATATCGCCCAGCGGCAGTGTGTGGTTGTTGACCGCGTTGAACACGCAGCAAGCCTGCGGTGTCTTGGCGAGCTTCAAAAACGCCTCGCAGGAACGGTCAATCGGTCCCATGCAGACCTGGTTTTCTATCATGGCATACGGGAAGCAGCCCAGCAGGCTGTAGCTGCGCAGTCTGCCCATAAAGTTATTGGTAAGGAAGTTAATCTGAAATTCGCCGTCGGATTCACGCGCCGCAAGTGTGCCGACGCGGATAACCTTGGCGTCGAGTCCGGCTGCGGCTGCCTCCAGCACCTTGCGCTCACCCATGAGCTTGGAGGAGGTGTATTTGTTGTCGAGCGTCTGACCGAAGTAGAGCGACTGCTCGTCAAGCTCCGTGCGGCTGAGCTTTGCCATATCGTCCGTGGTACCCGAAACCGAGACGGTGGAGAAATGAATCAGCCTTGCGCCGGTCTTTTCGCACAGCTTGATACAGTTGACAGCGCCGCCGACGTTGATGTCCTCGATATCGGTGCCGTTGGAGAAATGCTTGACGTTCGCCGCGCAGTTGAACACGGTGTTGACAGGAAGCGACTCAAACGGCTCAAAGTATTTGTAATCCGTTACATCACCGTTGAGCACCTCGACGCGCGCGGCAAATTCGTCCTCCAAATCGGTGCCGAAGTAGTAGAACATGATGTTTTCCAAACGCTCCTGCGCGGTGTCGAACTTGCCCTTGCGAATCATGCAGTATGCTTTGCCGCCCTCGTTTTTGAGAAACTCCGCCAGCAGGTGCGCGCCCATGTAGCCGGTCGCGCCGGTGATCATCACATTGCCGAGGTCGCGCAGCGGCTCTTCACGGAACGCGTCCACCGTGTTGTTGGCAAGCAGCTTATTGATGGCAGTGTAATCGTAGTCGTCAAAGTCAAAGAGCTTGTTGGTATCGTTGACCTCGCCGTCCTTGAACAGCTCCGCCAAAGCGCGCGGCGTGGTGTATTTGAATACGTCGCCGTAGGTGATGGCAAAGCCGTTTTCCGAAGCGGCAAGCACCACGGAGGTGACAATCAGAGAGGTGCCGCCGATTTCAAAGAAGTCGTCGGTGGCGCCGACGCGGTCGAGCTTGAGCGCCTTTTTGAACGCCTCGCAGAAGAACGTCTCGGTGGCGTTGGCAGGCGCGACGTATTCGCCGAGGCTGACAGGCACCGGATCGGGCAGCAGCTTGGTGTCGGTCTTACCGTTGGCGGTCATGGGCATCTCGTTGAGCTGGAGATACGCCGTCGGCACCATGTAATGCGTCAGATGCTTTTTCAGCTCGTCGCGCAGAGCGTCGATATTAATCTCGGCGTCGGCGGTAAAGTAGGCGCAAAGATTGTCCTGACCGTTGAGCTTGCGAATAACAACCGTCACCTTTTTGATGTGCGGCTGCGCGGCAATCAAGCCCTCAATTTCGCCCAGCTCAATGCGCAGTCCTCTGAGCTTGACCTGATTATCCAGTCTGCCGAGAATATGCACAAAGCCGTTTTTGTCCCACTTGGCGTAGTCGCCGGAGCGGTACATCCGCGCGTTGTCATATTCGACAAACGCGGCGGCGGTTTTTTCGGGCAGATTTTTGTAGCCCTTTGCCACGCCGACGCCGCCGATGTACAGCTCGCCGATAACACCGTAAGGCGCCGGATCGCCGAACTTGTCCACAATGACTTCGTGATAGTTGAGCAGCGGTCTGCCGACGGTGACATACTCGGCGTCGGTCAGATCTGCCGCGTTGCAGGAAACGGTGATTTCGGTCGGTCCGTAGGTGTTAATGATTTTGATGCTCTCGGAGCACTTGCGTATCGCGTCGCGCAGCGCCATCGGATAGCCCTCGCCGCCCGACATAACAAGGCGGCAATTGGCGAGCGCGTTTTTGAACGGCTCATAGTCCATGTACTGCTGCAAACGCGAGGGCGTCGCGTTGATGCAGTCAACCTTATATTTATCCATCAGCTCCGCCAGCGCACGCGGATCGTTCATTTCGTCCTCGGCGGCAAACACCAGCGTTTTGCCGTTGCAGAACGCAGCGGTGTGCTCCTTGAAGGACATATCGAACGAAATGGTGGTGACGGACAGATAGGTATTGATATGCTGTTTGAGATAATAGATGTGCGAGTTTGCCGGGTGCGGCGTGAGGTAGTTGCAGATGCCTCTGTGGTGCAGCATGACGCCCTTGGGCTTGCCGGTGGAGCCGGAGGTATAAATCATGTAGCTCAGCTCACGGTCGCTCATTTCGACATTCGGATTGTCCGTCCACTCTCCTTTGAGGATATCCGCAACGTCAATCGCCTTTTTGGCAGGATAATCGGACAGCTTGTCGGCAGTCGTGATGATAAAGGAAGCCTCGGAATCGGCAATGATATGATTGATGCGGTCGGCAGGATACTGCGGATCACACGGAATGAACGCCGCGCCTGCCTTGTTTACGCCGAACAGACACGCGAAGAAGCAGCTCTCTCTGGGCAAGAGCAGCGCCACGCTGTCGCCGGTCTTGATACCTCTCGCAATCAGGTTGTGGGCGACGATATTTGCCCTCTCGTTGAGCTCGCGGTAGGTCAGCGTCGCGTCCTTGGCAATCAATGCGGTCTTGTCCGCGTTTTCCGCGGCGCTGCGCTCAAAGAGCTTGTGCAAAAGGGTTTCGGAGAGGTCGGCGGTCGCCTCGGTCTTGAAGCCGTCGAGCACCTTTTGCTGTGCCTCGGGCAATCTCAGCGCGTCGCGCACGGTCTTGACCTGCTTGCCGAGCAGGCTGAGGGTAGCTTGCAGCTGACCGATAAAGTTCTCGATCACCGCGTCCTCAAACAGCTCGGAGGAATACTGCACCATAAAATGCAGTCCCTTGGCGCCCTTGCGAATCACAATGCCAATGTCGCGGCTCATCTTTTGCAGGGGCGAATACAATTCCACGCTCAGTCCGTCCCTGTCATAGGCAGGCGGATTCCACATGAAGTTGACACTCACATCAAACATCGGGTTGCGGCTCTCGTCGCGCTGCTTTACAAATTCGCCCACAACGTCCTCAAACGGCAGATAAGCGCCGTAGGTGGCGTTGCGCACGGCAGTGCTGACGGATTGCAGATAGTCCGTGAGTGC
>CAMJOD010000154.1 GCA_946407465.1 uncultured Clostridia bacterium | reverse complement strand
GTGGCGGCAAAACGGCGTAAAGCTCTCGCAGATTTTGAACCGAAACAAAAACACCACCGACGGCTCGGCGGTGCTGTGGGATTATGCGTTTGAACATTTTATCCGTCCTCATGTGGAAAAGGGAAACATTTTGGACAATTTGTAATGTGTAATGATTGGCTGTCCGGCGTGCGCTTGGGCAGCCTTGTTTTATGTGGCTTTCCATCAAGCGCAGCTATTTTTTGAAATCCAAGGTTATGCTGTCCTTGTCGGTTGTGAATTGGGTGAGTTTTACGCCTGCCGAGGTCAGCATTTTTTTGGAGGCGACTGTGGCGGCGGAATCGGCGTATTTGTCGTAGAGATAGACCACCTCCGCTATGCCCGACTGGATAATCGCCTTGGCACATTCGTTGCAGGGAAAAAGATCGACATACAGCCGCGCACCGTGCAGGTCCTTGCCGCGTGCGTTGAGAATCGCGTTCAGCTCCGCGTGTACCACATAATTGTATTTGGTGTCCTCGCCCTCTCGCTCCCAGGGGTACAGGTCGTCGGAGCAGCCGTAGGGAAAGCCGTTGTAGCCTGTGGACAAAATAATATTATTGCTGTCCACAATACACGCGCCCACCTGTGTGTTGGGATCCTTGCTGCGCTTTGCCGCCAGCAGCGACACGCCCATAAAATACTCGTCCCAGCTGATATATCCGCTGCGTTTCATAGGCATCCTCCTTGCCGTTATGGTAATGATATTATCAGTATAGCACATTATGCGCAAAATGAAAAGTGCCAAATGTGTAAAATCGGGCGCAAATCCAAAGTTTTTTCGATAAGGTTATTGATTTTTCGGTGCAATTGGTGTATCATTTTCTAATGAACTTTCACAAAACGCGGGAGATTGCCAAATCTCCCGTATGTCTTTATGCAGTTGGGTGAACAAGATGAAGATTGTTATTATAGGCTGCGGCAAGGTCGGCACATCCATCGCGCGTGAGCTGAACGCCTCCGATCATGACATCACCGTGGTGGACAACAACAGCGCGGCGGTGCGGCGGCTCTCGGAGTCGCTGGACGTGATGGGCATCGAAGGCAACGGCGCCACCTATGACGCGCTGGCGGAGGCAGGCGCCGAGACAGCGGATTTGGTCATTGCCGCCACGGCGCGCGACGAGGTCAACCTCTATGCCTGCCTGATGGCGCGTGCCGCAGGCGTACCGCACACCATCGCGCGTGTGCGCAGCCCCGAATACACCGACGATTTGTATCGCGTCAAGGATCAGCTGCGCCTGTCGATGTCGATTAATCCCGAGCTGACCGAGGCGATTGAAATCAGCCGTCTGCTGCGCTTTTCCGGTGCGCTCGAAATCGACAGCTTTGCCAAGGGCGCCGTGGAGCTGATCAAGGTGCTGGTGCCGTCAAACTCACCGTTCTGTGACAAAAAAATCAGTCAGATTGACACCCTCAAGGGCAGGGTCAGAATTTGTACCGTGGAGCGCGGCAAAGAGGTCTATATCGCTAACGGTGAGACGACCATCATGGCAGGCGACAAGGTTTCGGTCGTCGCCAAGCCCGAAATCGCGGCGAAGTTCTTCAAAAAATCCGGCTTCAACATCGGCAGGAGCCGCGACGTCATTCTGCTCGGCGGCGGCAAGGTGTCGTTCTATCTGGCGCAGCGGCTCATCAAGTCCGGCGCCAACGTCAAGATTATTGAGCGCAACGAGCAGCGCTGCAACGAGCTTTCGGCAACGCTGCACGACGCGATGATTATCCACGGCGACTGCATGGATCAGGAGCTTTTGCTCAGCGAGGGCATTGACAGCGCCGACGGCGTTGCCGCGCTGATGGATTACGACGAGGAGAATATCCTGATTTCGCTCTACATCAAGAGCGTGTCGCACGCCAAAATCATCACCAAAATCAACAACGAATCCTTTGACACCATCATCGGCAATCTGGGCTTGGAGTGCGTGACCAACCCCAAGACCCTCACCGGTGAATATATCGCGCGTTATATCCGCGCCATGCAGAACTCGCTCGGCAGCAATGTCGAAACGCTCTACCGTCTGCACGAGGACAGGGTAGAGGCGCTGGAATTTCGCGCAAAGAGCAATTCCCGAACCGTCAACACGCCGCTTATGCAGCTAAATTTGAAGGACGATTTGCAGGTCATCTGCATTTCGCGCGGCGGCAAAATTATTCTGCCGCAGGGCAGCGACATCATCAAGCCGGACGATTCGGTGGTTGTCATCACCAAGCACAAGGGGCTGAGCGACCTCAACGATATTCTGAGACGCTGAGGGATGGCATGAACAAACGCATTATTATCTATATCCTTGGCTGGGTGCTCATTGTCGAGGGCGCGGCGATGCAGGTTTGCACCGTCACCTCCATGATTTACCGCGAGCACGAGGGACTCTATTTTCTGCTGACGGGACTCATCTCGGCAGCGGTCGGCGTTATCGCCGTCAAATTCAAAAAACAAAAAAACATGGTGCTCTATCAAAAGGCAGGCTTCGCGGCAACCGCGCTGAGCTGGATTTTGATGTCGCTGGTGGCGGCGCTGCCGTTTTTTCTCAGCGGCGAAATTCCGAACTATCTCGACGCGTTCTTTGAGTCGGTGTCGGGCTTTACCACCACGGGCGCCACGATTCTCACCGACGTGGAATCCCTCAGCCACGGCATGCTGCTCTGGCGCAGCGTCATGGTCTGGCTGGGCGGCATGGGCGTCATCGTGTTTCTGCTGGCGCTCATTCCCAAGCTGGGCGGTCAGTCGAGCATCTTTTTGATGAAGGCGGAGAGCCCGGGTCCGATTATCGGCAAGGCGGTGCCCAAAATGCGCCACTACGCCGCGATTCTCTACGGTATCTATATCGGTCTGACAACGCTGGAGATTATTCTGCTGCTCTGCGGTGGCATGGACTTTTTCAACGCGGTCAACGTTTCGTTTTCCACGGCAGGCACCGGCGGCTTCGGCATTCACAACAACAACATGGCGGCGTACCACACGCACTATTTGCAGACGGTTATCGCAATCTTTATGATGCTGTTCGGCGTCAATTTTTCGGTGTATATTCTCCTGATTGCGCGCAAGTTCAAGCAGGCGCTGCGCACCGAGGAGCTGTGGTTCTATCTCGGCTTTATCTTCGTATCAACCATCGTGATTGCCGTCAACATTCTGCCGCTCTACCGCAATGATTTCGGCGAGTCGCTCCACCAGGGCTTTTTCTATGTGTCGTCAATCATCACCACCACGGGCTTTGGCATCGGCGACGTCAACCACTGGCCGCAGCTCTCCAAGGCGGTCATTCTGGTCATCACCTTTATCGGCGCCATGGCAGGCAGCACCGGCGGCGGCTTCAAGGTTTCGCGCATGATTATTCTTGCCAAGGAGCTGAAAAAAGAAGTTTCACTGCTGATTCATCCGCGCAACATCAAGACCATCAAAATGGACGGAAAGTCCATCGGCCACAACGTCACGCGCAACACCTCGGTGTTTATGGTCGCTTATATGGCGGTCTTTGTCGGAAGCTTTTTGTTGGTTTCCATCGAGGGCAAGGACATGGTGACGAGCTTCACCGCGGTTGCCGCCACGCTCAACAACACGGGCCCCGGTCTCAACGAGGTCGGTCCCGTCGGCAACTACTATACCTTTACGCCGCTATCCAAAATTGTCTTGATTTTTGATATGCTCGCAGGCAGACTGGAGCTGTTCCCGCTCCTCCTCCTATTTTCTCCCTCCGCCTGGAAAAAGAACTAGGCGCCGGTGGGCGCTTTCGGCGGCTTTGGATAGTAGGATATAGAGATTTCGATGCATGAACGCCGCGTCAGAAATGGATTTAGCGGTTGTGTAGGCTATTGCCAATCATAACGCGGCTATGGAGGTAATCTCTCTATCAGACGATAGCAGCGCGGACTGCCCACCGCGGCAGCGGTCGCCGCGTCAGAAAAGAAGTTAGCGGTTGTGTAGGCTATTGCCAATCATAACGCGGCTATGGAGGTAATCTCTCTATC
>CAMJOD010000153.1 GCA_946407465.1 uncultured Clostridia bacterium | reverse complement strand
TATCGTGAATAATCATACCATTTCCCCCTTTTCTCTATTGTAGCACACAACAAGCGTTTTTGCAAGGCAAGCGTGACGCTTGACCCAGTCCGCGAATCAGACGTTTGATGAATAGATTACCTGCATAGCCGCGCTATAAAAGGCAATAGTGACAACCGTTTCAGGTCAATTTGTAATTCATAATTCATAATTCATAATTGATTGGAGGAAACCGTTCTGCACAAGCTTTCCTTGTCACCGTAGGGGCAACCCTTGCGGTTGCCAGAGGGCAGCGGCAGACGGTCATTGTTTACGGAAATGCTTGACTATATGGAAAACGTCTGACGATGCGAAAGCCTTCCCCCGAGGGGAAGGTGGCGCACTGCCTGCGCTGACGGTATTTTTTATCGTATCGGTTAGAAATAGATGTCATTTTGTTTAGCACAAACGTCGGCGGCAGTGTGACGGAAGAGGGCAAGCGAACCTGTCCTTTTGCTGACCGTCCGATTTCGGAAACGCTTCGCTTGCCCTCTTCCGTCACGTCACCACAAAGCTTCCTGTTTTTTTCGCGTTTGCTTTATTCCATTACGCGGCAATATCGGTAACAATTCTACGTAGGTGCCGCGACACCTTCTCCTCGGGAGAAGGCTTTGGTGCGAGTGGAGAACTGCATAAAAAACAACCGCTCATGTAAAGCAGGCAGCGGCAGACATTTATCTCACACCCAAATGTTTCCATAAAACAATAACCGTCTGCCGCTGCAATCCATTTCACCCTTCATTCCAAATTCAAAAAATTTTCCATTTTCCATTTTCAACTTTCCACTAAAAAAGAGCCGGCTCCGAAGAGCCGACTCTGTTGTGTCAAATAAATGCTTTAGATTGTGTCTGCCGCAAGCTTAAAGCTTAAGCTCTCTGACCGGTTTTGCCGATGCCCTCGGTCATCTCAGCCAAATATCTCTGGATGCAGGTTACATCGAGAATCGAAACTCTGCCGTCGCCGTTAACGTCAGCCAGTGCTTCCTGGGTTGCGTCAAAGGTCTCGAGCTCAACGCCTCTTCTCTGAATCTTGGTTGCATCCTGTGCGGTCACAGCGCCGTCGCCGTCCACGTCGCCGTAGATGCCGCCTTCATCGCCGCCTTCGTAGTCGATGGTCAGGGTGAACTTGGCGCCTTCCTTGGTGGCGAAGTTGAAGTCACGCAGGTCGAGCTGTGCCTTAACGGTGCAGGTATCGTCGGTGTCAAAGGTGATGTTGTCGCCGTTGTAAACAGCCTCGGTCTCCACGCCGCTCTCGGTGAACACGCCGCCGAAGTTGTGGGTCCAAGCGCCGTCGATAGCGAACTTGATCTGACGCTCAAAGCCGTCGGGTACGTTGGTGAACTCGATCTCCCAAACGTCATCCGCAACCTTGTTCATCTTGTTGGCTTCATAAGCGGGATCCCATGACGCGCCGTTCAGCCAGTTGCCCTCGCCGTTACCAACTGCGAATACGGCGTCGCAATCAATACATGGACCGAGAAACTCAACAATGTCGCCGCTTACGGAAGCAATATTTGTTTCGGGATCATAGATAACCGTAAAGGTGCCCGGTCCGGTGAGGTTGAAGGTCACGTTGTTGCCGGTCTCGTCGCCGATCCACTCGGAACCGTTCTTGACAGCCTTGAGCTGAACAGCGGTATAAGCCTTGTCAACGGTGTAATCCTTGGTGTAGGTGCCGTTCTCCTGCTTGGTCATCGTGTTGGCTTCATTGGTGCCGTCCCAAGCGGTGCCGAAAATTTCAGCCTCGGAGCCTGCTACGATGTAGACGTCTTCCGTTATAGGAGCCTCGGTGGGAGCCTCAGTAGGAGCCTCGGTGGGAGCCTCAGTAGGAGCCTCAGTGGGAGCCTCGGTAGGAGCCTCGGTAGGAGCCTCAGTGGGAGCCTCGGTGGGAGCTTCGGTAGGAGCCTCAGTGGGAGCCTCGGTAGGAGCCTCAGTCGGAGCTTCGGTGGGAGCCTCGGTGGGTTCTTCCGTCAGGTTCAGTCTCTCTCTTACGAGGTCGAGCCACGGATACTTAACGGTCTTGGTCTGCTCAACACCATCCTCAATGGTGGTGGTGGTGATGGAAGAATATCTGTAGACGTCCTTCAGCGAGCCGTCAGCCTTCTGGTCGTTCTCGCCGTCCACATGCTCATAGGGAACGCCCTCAGCAATCTTGCCGGCGAACTTCTCAACATAGGTGTCATAGACCTCCTTGTTGGTGGTGCCGAATTTCGCGAGAACCGGCTCAATCTTCGCCCAGGTGAACGAAGGCTCGTTGACGGGGTTGGACAGATAGGTCTGCAAAGCGTTTGCCATCTCAAGAGAAGCAGGCGCGTTGCCGGGGTTGATACCGTCGATGTAAGCGCAAAGGGTCGAAACCTTTCTCAGCGGAGCGCCGACGCCATTGTCGGAGTGCGCAAGATAGTCGATTTTCTGGGAGTTTGCGGTGTTCTCACGAACAACAGCAGGCTCGTCCACCTTGTAGGTGTGACCGAGCAGGGTGGTATTGAAATACAGGTCGCAGGTCTGATAGCCTTCGGTGTTGGGCTGGAGCAGGTCTGCCTGACCGGCGTTCGCCTTGGTGGAGAACAGGATGCCATACTCGGCGCCCTCTTCCATCTCGCCCTGTCCGCTCTCGGTGATGTCGAAGTAGAGAATGTTGGAGCCTGCCTTGTCCATCAGCATGCTGGTGGAGGGAGCCTCCCATGATCTGCTCTTTACTTCATTCTGATTGCCGTAGATAGAATAGTAGTTGCAGAAAACGTTGCAAGTCCACTTTCTCGCGTTGCGCTTTACCGACGAAACGGGACCCCAAACGGTGTCAGGAAACTGGAAAAACACTACCTGATGGCCGTTTGCTATTCTGGTTGCGGCAGTGTCAACGCCTGTCGCTTCCGAATCAACAGGAGCAGCCGACGCAGAGATAGCAGCCATGCTAAAGCACGATGTAGCCAACAAGCCGGAAAGAATCAGGCTAATGGCTTTTGATGATTTTCTCATCGAAAATTCCTCCTTTTTGATAATAACTCACATTTTGAGTAATTACATTATATATTAAAAATTCGGTTTTTACAATAGTTTTTCAGAAAATCCGTAACGAATTTTTAATAAATTTTTTCCTGCTCCGTCAAAGGGCGGCTGCGGCTCTCAAAATTTAAGGCTTTGGCGCGAAAAACCTTGACAAGCAAGCGGATAGATAGTAAAATTGTTGAGGTAAATTTGATTATCAAGCGAGGTAATGATATGGACAACGCTCAAAAAACAATGGAAAAAATCGTCGCGCTGTGCAAGGGCAGAGGCTTTGTGTATCCGGGCAGCGAAATCTACGGCGGACTCGCCAACACCTGGGACTATGGTCCGCTTGGCATGGCGCTCAAAAACAACATCAAGCAGGCTTGGCTCAAAAAGTTTGTGCAGGAAAACAAATACAACGTCGGTCTGGACTCCGCTATTCTGATGAATCCGCAGACATGGATCGCCTCGGGACACCTCGGCGGCTTTTCGGACCCGCTGATGGACTGCAAGGAGTGCAAAACCCGTCACCGCGCCGACAACCTGATTGAGGACTTTGACGGCACCAACGTCGCCGGCTGGTCAAACGAGCAGATGATGGATTACATCAAAGAAAAGCAGATTCCCTGTCCCAACTGCGGCAAGCACAACTTCACCGATATTCGTCAGTTCAACCTGATGTTCAAGACCTTTCAGGGCGTCACCGAGGGCACCAAAAACGAGCTCTATCTGCGTCCCGAGACCGCGCAGGGCATCTTTGTAAACTTTGCGAACATTCAGCGCACCACACGCAAAAAGATTCCGTTCGGCGTGGCGCAAATCGGCAAATCCTTCCGCAACGAAATCACGCCCGGCAACTTTATTTTCCGTGTGCGCGAGTTTGAGCAGATGGAGCTGGAGTTCTTCTGCAAGCCCGGCACCGACCTCGAGTGGTTTGACTACTGGCGCAGCTTCTGCCGCGACTTCCTCTATTCGCTCCATATCAAGCCCG
>CAMJOD010000152.1 GCA_946407465.1 uncultured Clostridia bacterium | reverse complement strand
CCGACCAACGCGCCGACCGTGGACACAACGCTTGCCTGAAAGCCGCGGTCGTGAAAGATATAGTTGCTGGTAAAAAGCGCCGCGCCGACAGGGAAAATAATGATGGAACAAATGCTGATAATAAGCTTAAAGGATTTGAGAATCTGTGAATTATTCTTTTTGATGTACTTGGCTTCGTTATTGATTTTGGCGGCATAGCTGTCCGCACCGACGCGGTTGACACGGCAGTAGCAGGAACCGGCGGCAATAAAGCTGCCCGACAGCAGCTCATCGCCCACCAGCTTTTCAATCAAATCGGACTCGCCGGTCAGCAGGCTTTCGTTCGCCTTGCAGCCGCCCTGAATCAGTATGCAGTCGGCAGGCACCTGATTGCCGCGCGTGAGAACGATAATATCGTCGAGCACCAAATCTTCCTTGTAGAGCTGCACAGTCTTTCCGTCGCGCAGCACATCCAGCTTGCTCTCGGTGAGAATTGTCAGCGTGTCCACACTCTTTTTGGAGCGCAGCTCCTGCACAATACCGATAATCGTGTTGGCTGCAATGACCAGCATAAACAGCAGATTCTTGTAGGAGCCGACGCACAGCAGCGCGATAAACAAAATCACATTGATTATGTTGAAAACCGTGCAGATGTTGTCATAAAGAATCCGTCTGACGGACTTGGTTTTGACGGTGGAAGCGGTGTTGATTAAGCCCTTTTCCTTTCGCTCCTGCACCTCTTGCGACGTCAAGCCGCGCAGTTCTCTTTGCTTTTCTTCCATAGTAACCCTCTTGAATTGAAAATATTGAATATTTTAAAAATATTTGCGTATTCAAAAGCCGTACAGTGCAAAAAAGACGTCCGGCTGCCAATAACTTTTTTAATATTTCAAAAAGCCTGTCTTTTTTATTATAAACGGAAATGATAAAAAAGGCAACAGAAAGAAGGTGATTTTTTAATGAATCTTTATCAAAAAAAGGCAAAAAGAAAATGCTTCGCGCTCGTGCTGGCGGCAGTCATGATAGGCTGTCCCCTGCCGGCACACGCCGCAACGGGAAAAACCGTGGTTCTCGGCGGACAGCCGTTCGGCGTGAGGTTCTTCGGAGACGGCGTGATGGTGGTGCAGCTGGAGGAGTTTTTCAGCGACGGGCGCTACGTTTGTCCGGCGGAGGAAGGCGGCTTGAAGGTCGGCGACATTATCAAATGCGTCAACGGCGCCGAGGTCAAAACCAACGAGGAGCTGCAGCAGGCTGCACTTGGCTGCGGCGGCGAAGCGATACGGTTTACGGTTCTGCGCGGCGGCAAGGAGCTGATCAAAACCGTTGTGCCGCGGCAGAACACTACCGGCGCATATCTGCTCGGCGCTTGGGTGCGCGACAGCTGCGCCGGAATCGGCACCGTCACCTACTATGACCCCCAAAGCGGCTGCTTTGCCGCGCTCGGGCACGGTATCTGCGACAAGGACACGGCAGCGCTGATGCCGCTCGGCAGTGCGGAGGTAGTGGAGGCAAACATCCAATCCGTCACCAAAAGCACACCGGGCGTTGCAGGCAGTCTGAACGGTTATTTTTCCGACAAAACCCTCGGCAATCTGACACGAAACACCGAGACGGGTGTTTATGGAACAACAAACGACAATCTTTTGCAGCAGGGTTCGACGCTTGAAATTGCCGAAAACGGTGAGATACACGTCGGCAAGGCACAGGTTTTTACCACTGTCGGCGACGAGGGCTGCGCCTGCTACGAAGCGGAAATCACAAAAATCTGCAACTTTGACGCAGAGTCTAATGAAAATTTTGTCATAAAGGTTACAGATAAGGAGCTTTTGTCGCGCTGCGGCGGCATTGTGCAGGGTATGAGCGGCAGCCCCATTGTGCAGGACGGCAAGCTGGCAGGTGCCGTGACCCATGTTTTTCTTGAAACCCCCGAGGAAGGTTATGGTATAACGGCGCAAAATATGGTGTCGAATTATCGGTAACAACACAATATATGGAGCTATTTTGTCTTTTGCACTGATATTGTAAAAAATTTTTCAAAAATTTTTTAAAAAAAGTTTTTGGAAACTATTGCCAAGATTACCATTTTGTGGTAATATAATCTCACAATAAATTTTTGATGGGAGACTCAACATGGACAATAGTATTAAATTGATGATTACCGAGGACGCTGCCGAATTTGATAGAGAAAATCTTGAAAAGTTTCAAAATTTTAATATTTCTATCAGCTTTTGCTCAAAGGACGGCGAGGAGCTTTGCACCCGCATTGCGCAGGAGGAACCGGACGTGGTGCTGATGGAGGCGCTGATGACGCGTTTGGACGCCATCGGCGTGATGCGCAGCATCAAACGACAAAAATGCAGACAGCCGATTTTTATGGTTTTCTCCGCCTATCATTCTGCGGTGCTCGAACGCGAGATTATGAACAGCGGCGCGGCTTACTTTTTGCTCAAGCCCTATGACATTACGCAGCTATGCGAAACGGTGCGGCTGATGTCAAAGAAAAGCGAGCGTCTGCTGCGCATGCCAATCAGCGTGGACGCGTTCGGCATTGAGCTGAAGGTGACGGAAATTCTCCACGAAATCGGTGTGCCGGCGCATATCAAGGGGTATCACTATCTGCGCGATTCAATTATCATGTCGGTGGAGCGCCCTGAAATTATCAACGCGGTCACCAAACAGCTCTACCCTGCTGTCGCCAAAAAGTACGACACCACATCCTCGCGTGTGGAAAGGGCAATTCGCCACGCGATTGAGGTGGCATGGGACAGAGGTGATATTGATGTGCTGAATTCCTACTTCGGCTACACGATTCACAATGACCGCGGCAAGCCCACCAACAGCGAATTTATCGCCATGATTTCCGACCGCCTGCGCCTGCAAATCAAAAACGCGTCTTAACACCGCCATTCTCCGAAACGCGGTACGCCCTTATCTATCCAAAGACCGTTTCTATTCCCAAAAAGCTCCCCGTTTGATTGTTGCATCAAACGGGGAGCTGCTTTTTAGCGTTAGGTTATTTTCCAGCATTACGCTTTGAAAAAACAAGACACCCGATGACGGGTGTCTTGAATCAATCTTTACATTGGCAGATAACTGCCCTGTGCTAAAAGAATCAGTTAGCGATAATCTCCTCGGTGTCCTTATCGAAGATGTGGAGCTTGTCAAGGCTGAAGCAAACCTTAATCTTGTCGCCGACCTTGGACTTGGAGGTAGGAGCAACACGCGCGGTAATGGGCTGACCTGCAATATTAACATACAGATAGATTTCAGCACCCATCAGCTCGGTTACGTCAACGGTAGCATCAAACTGCATGATAGCCTTGTCCAGCTCTTCCTGCTCGTCGTGAACATGCTCGGGACGAATACCGAAGATAACTTCCTTGCCGACATACTTCTCGAGAGGATTCTCCTTGGAATCATTGGGATGGAGCTTGTCGCCGCGGCACTTGTCAGACGGAACGGGAACTTCGTATTTGTCGAACTTGAGAACAAAGTCGCTGCCCTTCTTTTCAACAGTAGCGTTGATGAAGTTCATCTGAGGCGATCCGATGAAGCCTGCCACGAACATGTTGCAGGGATAGTCATAGAGGTTCTGCGGTGTATCAACCTGCTGAATAACGCCGTCCTTCATAACAACGATTCTGGTACCAAGCGTCATAGCCTCGGTCTGGTCATGGGTTACATAGATAAACGTGGTGCCCAGTCTCTGATAAATCTTGGAAATCTCGGTACGCATCTGTGCGCGGAGCTTTGCGTCCAGGTTGGACAGCGGCTCGTCGAGAAGGAATACGCGGGGATCACGAACGATAGCACGACCCATTGCAACACGCTGTCTCTGACCACCGGACAGAGCCTTCGGCTTTCTTTCGAGGAACTGCTCGATGCCGAGGATTCTGGCAGCTTCTACAACTCTTCTGTGAATCTCGTCCTTGGGCATTTTTCTGAGCTTCAGACCGAATGCCATGTTATCATAAACGGTCATATGCGGATACAGAGCGTAGTTCTGGAATACCATTGCGATATCTCTGTCCTT
>CAMJOD010000151.1 GCA_946407465.1 uncultured Clostridia bacterium | reverse complement strand
ACGAGATTGAACAGAACAAAGCCAAGGTCAAGAATATGGAGAGCGGCGAGCAGACTGAGCTGGCGCTCGACGAAACCTTTGCCGAGAAGTTTTCGGTTTTGAAGCTGACGGAGAGCGTTGTTAGTTGTTAGAGAGTTGAGAGTGGAGAGTTGAGAGTTGAGAGTTGAGAGTTGAGAGTTGAGAGTTGAGAGTTGAGTGAAGGGTCGCTTCGCTCCGGTTTGTAGTTTTGCTGCGTGCAAATGTTGAAAACGATATGGCAACGGCAGCCGTTACGGTTTAGCGGAAACATTTGGCTATGCGAAAGCCTTCTCCCGAGGAGAAGGCTTTGGTGAGAGAGGCAAGCGACATCAAAAAACAGTCTTTTGCAATGGTCGCCCTACAGCAAAAGGAAAATTTGCGCATTTCATTATGCATTATGCATTACGCATTATGCATTTAATTACGCATTACGCATTAAGAATTACGAATTAAATACAGAGGAGTAATCATTATGGCAGAATTTATGACAGGCTTAAAGCGCACGCATTATTGCGGCGATTTGCGGATTTCGGACTCCGGCAGCGAGGTGACGGTCTGCGGCTGGGTGCAGCGTGTGCGCGACCTGGGACAGCTGATTTTTATCGACCTGCGCGACCGCACGGGTATTGTGCAGCTCGCCTTTAACGACGAGACCGACCGCGAGATTTTTGGCAAGGCTTTTTCGTGCCGCAGCGAATTTGTGCTGGCGGCAAAGGGCGTTGTCTGTGAGCGCAGCGCCAAGAATCCCGAACTTCCCACCGGCGACGTCGAAATCACCGTCACCGATTTGCGCGTGCTCTCCAAGGCGCAAACGCCTCCCTTTGAGATTGTGGACGACTCCAAAACCGGCGAGGACGTCCGTCTCAAATACCGCTATCTCGATCTGCGCCGCCGTCCCCTGCAGCACAATCTCATGCTGCGCAGCAAGATTGCCAAGACCGCGCGTGATTACTTTGCCGAAAACGGCTTTATTGAAATCGAAACCCCGATGATGATCAAGTCCACGCCCGAGGGTGCGCGAGACTATCTGGTGCCGTCGCGTATTCACAACGGCAAATTCTACGCCCTGCCGCAGTCGCCGCAGATTTACAAGCAGCTGCTCATGCTCTCGGGCTTTGACCGCTACATTCAGCTGGCGCGCTGCTTCCGCGACGAGGATTTGCGTGCCGACCGTCAGCCTGAGTTTACGCAGATTGATATGGAGCTGTCCTTTGTGGACGTGGAGGATATTCTCGAAATCAACGAGGGACTCTTCAAGCGTTTGTTCAGGGACGTGATGGGCGTCGATTTGCCCACGCCGTTTGCGCGTATGAGCTATGCCGACGCCATGAACACCTACGGCTCCGACAAGCCCGATATTCGCTTTGATATGAAGATTCAGGATATTTCCGACTTGGTGAAGGACTGCGGCTTCGGCGTGTTCAGCGGCGCGGTTGCAAACGGCGGCTCTGTCCGCGCGATTGTCGCCAAGGACGCGGCAAAGGTCTACACGCGCAAGGAGATTGACAAGCTGACTGAGTTTGCCAAGGGCATCGGCGCCAAGGGTCTTGCCTATGTGAGATGGGTGGACGAGCCGAACGCCTCCTTCAAAAAGTTTATGACCGAGGAGGAGCTTGCCGCGATTTATGAGCGTCTCGGCGCCGAAAAGGGCGACGTGATTTTGATTGTCGCCGACAAAAACAGCACCGTGCTTTCCACGCTCGGCGCGCTGCGTCTGACCGTCGCCAAGCGGCTGAACATCATTCCCGACGAGTTCAAATTCCTCTGGATTGTGGACTTCCCGTTCTTTGAAAAGGACGAGGAGAGCGGCGAGTGGGTCGCCATGCATCATCCGTTCACCATGCCCAAGGAGGAGTGTATTCAGTATCTCGACTCCGACCCGTCCAAGGTGATTGCCAAGGCGTATGACCTGACGCTCAACGGCGTGGAGCTTTCGAGCGGCTCCATGCGTATCACCGACTACGAGCTGCAGCAGAAGATGTTCCGTGCGCTCAAGCTGACCGATGAGGAAATCGAAGCCAAGTTCGGCTTTTTGGTCGAAGCCTACAAATACGGCGCGCCGCCGCACGGCGGCATGGGCATCGGTCTTGACCGTGTGACCATGCTCCTCTGCGGCGCCGACAGCCTGCGCGACGTCACCGCCTTCCCCAAGGTGCAGAACGCCAGCGAGCTGATGAGCGCCTGTCCGGCAGCTGTCGATCAGGAGAGTCTGGACGTGCTGGGCATTCAGATAAAAGAGTAAGCCTATGGGAAATATCATTATTCCGCTCGCGGTCATCGCCGGTCTGGTGGCGGTGATTGTCGGCGGCGGATTGTTTATCGGACACAAAATCAAGCGGTTTTCGCGTTCCGCGTTCGGCACCGACAACCTGATGGAGGGCTACAACGCCCAAAAGCGCAAGCTAGCCGAAACGCCGCGCTCCGTGCAGTCAATGACGGGTATCTATATGCCGTCCATTCTGCGCGATTTTCCGGACTTTGACATCGACCTCTACCGCGACAAGGCAAAAAACGTGGTGCGCGGCTGGCTCAACGCGATAGCCACCGGCTCCGTTGCCACGCTGCCCGAGGAGGTCACCGAGACGCTCAAAAACAACGCGCTCGAAATCATCGAGACGCTGCATGCCAACGGTCAGACGCAGTTCTACAAGGAGCCTGTGGTGCACGCCTGCGAAATCGGGCGCTACATCAAAACCGGCTCCGAGGTCATTATTCGCTTCAATGTGTCGGTGGGCGTCTATGCCTATCTGGAGGACGAAAACGGCAAGCTGCTGAACGGTGACCGCGAAAACAAGCTGCAAACGCTCTTTGAGGTAGACCTGCTCTATGTGCAGGACGCTGATGTGATGGGTGTATATGAAGAAGGCTTGGGACTCAGCTGTCCCAACTGCGGCGCGCCGATTCGCAATCTCGGACAAAAATTCTGCGAATACTGCGGCACCGGCGTCATCGAGGTTAACACCCGCGTGTGGAAGTTCAACGCCGTCAGGGAGCAGACAAAGCGGAGGACAGCGTTTTAATTCATAATTCTTAAGTCGTTAAATTCTTTGCCGCTGTCAGAATCTTTTTGCTGTGAGGGGTTGCTTTTTTGTGTCGGTTGTGGTATATTAGTGCCTGAGGGCACGCTCTGGCTACTGTTTGATCCACCTTGTTGGTGTACCGAAACGGTATTCGTGCCCTCTTTTATTTTTGCGTAATGCATAATGTTTCATGTTTAATGCGTAATGGTTTGACAGGCGGCACGGTTGTGCTGCCTGTTTGATTTTTAAAAATTTTCCGAAACCATCACCCGATTGTCATGATTCTGTCCAAGTCGGCGTGCTATACTGTAATCATAGAAAAGGGAAGAACCCCATAGATTATGATGCAAAGGAGAGACAGATAATGAAAAGAACACATGTGAACAAGGAACTGCTTTTGAACTACACCGACAATTTTCACGAGATGGACGCCGGGGAGCTGCGGAAGTATTTTTCGACAGAACAGAACCGCTGGGGCATTCATGACGAAAAGCGCCACGCGATTATTTCGGTGGCTTGGACAAGAACCGGTCTGCTGAACCTTTTGACCGACGCAAAGGCCATTGTAAAGGGCGCGGAGCGCTGCATGAAAAAGAATTTGCAGGACTACTGCCGCACCGAACAAATCAGCACCGTGATTTCCGGCGCCAAGGCAAAGGGTATCCGTTTTTTGTACACGGTAACAGGTACGCAAATCAAGCAAAAGGGCGAAATGCTCGCCATGCGCTGCGGCGGCAAGTTTTATGTGATAGAATTTATCACCAATGTAGAGGGCGAAGCCGAAAACCGCAGAATGTATGACGCAGTGCTGCAATCTGTTGAATTACCCACATAAAAAACAAACGGCTCGGGTCACAGAATCCAAGCCGTTTATTTGTATGGTTATCGTAACTGTTTTGAGCTGCCGCAGCAGCTTTTTGGCAATCCCTTAATCCAGAGGCTCTATCCCTCTGCCTATTCTCGTTGCCGCCGACAATACCTTCATCGGTGTTGATTGAATCTTGTCGTTTACTGTCTTGGTCTTCGCCCACTCTA
>CAMJOD010000150.1 GCA_946407465.1 uncultured Clostridia bacterium | reverse complement strand
AATTATGAATTATGAATTATGAATTATGAATTGTAAAGACACCGCCGTTGATGCAGCTCTCCGCACACGCAAACGTATCAAAAGGCGGGATTGGGTGCAGCGTCACGCTGCTATACGTTGAATCGGAACAGTACGACGTCGCCGTCCTTCATGACATATTCCTTGCCCTCGCTGCGGACAAGACCCTTTTCCTTTGCCGCCGCCATGCTGCCGCAGGCAATCAGGTCGTCATAGGCGATGACCTCGGCGCGAATAAAGCCGCGCTCAAAGTCGGAGTGAATTTTTCCGGCTGCCTGGGGCGCCTTGGTGCCGTTTTTGATTGTCCAGGCACGCACCTCCTGCTTGCCTGCCGTAAGATACGAAATCAAGCCCAGCAGCGCGTAGCATTCCTTAATCAAACGGTCAAGACCGCTCTCCTCCAAGCCCATGTCGGCGAGAAACATCTCTTTTTCTTCCTTGTCCATCTCGACGATTTCCTCTTCAATCTGAGCGCAGATGGGCAGCACGCCTGCATGCTCCGCGGCGGCGATTTCGGCAACCTTTTGATAGCCTGCGTTGTTCTCAATGCCGTCCGAAAAATCCGCGTCGCTGAGGTTGGCGGCATAGATAACGGGCTTGCCGGTCAGCAGCGCCACCTCGCCGAGCAGCGCCTGCTCCTCGTCGTCGCAGTCCACGCTTCTGGCAGGCTTGCCTTCCTCTAAGGTCTTGAGGACGCGCGTATAAAAATCGACGTCGCGCTGATACTTTTTGTCGCCCTTGACCATCTTTTTGGTCTTGTCAATGCGGCGCTCGAGCATTTCTATATCGGAGAGAATCAGCTCCAAATTGATGGTTTCAATGTCACGCGCCGGGTCAATGCTGCCCTCCACGTGAATGATGTCGTCATTTTCAAAGCAGCGCACCACATGCACAATCGCGTCGCACTCGCGGATATTTGAGAGAAACTTGTTGCCCAAGCCCTCGCCCTTGGACGCGCCCTTTACCAAGCCTGCAATGTCCACAAATTCGATGGTGGCAGGCGTGTATTTGTCGGGGTCATACATCTCGGCGAGCACGTCGAGGCGCTTGTCCGGCACCGCTACCACGCCGACATTCGGCTCAATGGTGCAAAACGGATAGTTGGCGCTCTGTGCGCCGGCATTGGTAATTGCGTTAAACAGGGTGCTTTTTCCGACATTCGGAAGTCCCACGATACCTAATTTCATTTTTTTCGCTCCTTTTTTGCAGTTCAACGCTCATTATACCATAAACCTCCGCAAATCTCAACTGTAAATGCAAAAAAAGGGGCTATATAGTTTTTTAGGTTTCCATTGATTATTCACTGTAAACTGTGTGAATAGTAAGCAAATCTCTTGCAATATTTTGCCTATAAGGCTATAATATTGGTACAGAAATATCATGTTCTTCGGCGTAGCTTTTTAGTGATTAAGCGATGCTTTTTTATTGTGAATAGTTTTTTAAAATATTTCAAAATATTTCAAACCTAATCCGTTTTACCGCTGTCTTATACAATGAAAGAACAAAACAGAAAGGAAATGTCATGATGAATTATGAGAATGAGTTGGTGCTTCATGCAAAAAACGGCGACGCAAATGCGCTGAATCTCCTGTTGGATCAAAACAAAAGCTATGTTTACGCAATCGCCTTTGCCTTGTTGAAAAACCACGAGGATGCAGATGACGCGGTACAAAAGACGATGATTACCGTTTGGCAGAGCATCGGAACGCTTGAAAATCCGAAAGCGTTTAGAAGCTGGCTGTACCGGATTGCTCATACAAGGAGCCTGAATGTGCTGCAATCAAAGAAGAACAACCGTTTTATATCGAATGATGATATCAGTGAAATGCCGCAGTTAGAAAATATGGAAAGCGAGCTGATGCTGCCTCAGGTTTATGCGGAGCGTGACGACCTCAGAGACCGGCTGTATCGTATTCTCGACGGTCTGTCTGCCGTTCAGCGTGAAACAATCGTCCTGTATTACTTCAATGACAGAAGCGTAGCAGAGATTGCCGGAATTATGGACTGCTCCGAAAACACCGTCAAATCGCGCCTGTATCTCGCCCGACATTCTATCAAGACTGAGATAGAAGAACAGGAAAGAAAGAGCGGCGAGAAATTCTACGGAATCGCGGTAGGCGTCCTTCCTATTGGCTATTTTGTCGCAGAGCACGTCAAACACAGCTTGCCCTCTGCTGAGGTGCTTGGCAATTTGGTGACCAAAGCGCAACAGGCAGAAAATGGCGTCGCGCCGCAGGTTGCCGCAAAGGCAGTCGCTAAGGGCGTGCCGACGGCGGTAAAAGCTCTTCTCGTGACCCTTGGAATAGCCACCGCAGCGCTTGCAGGTCTCGCAACGGCAAAGCTGGTTTCTGACGGTCAAAAAAAGGATAATTCTGCTTCGACAGAAACACAGGCGGTTTTCAAAACAGATGCACCTGCCGAAAAGCCGACAAAAGCCCCTGCCGAACCGCTAACCGCCGTTCCGGCAAAAGCCCCTGCCGAACCGTCTACTGCTGCTCCGACAGAAGCGCCTACCGAAGCGCCCACCAAATCACCATATCATGATGCCTATCGTGCTTTTCATGCGCAACTGCAGCAGCATGGGAGCGACATTCTCGCTTATACATGGCAGTATAAAACCGATACGCCCCAACCTGTCGTATTTGCCGATATCATGGGTGATGACACACCTGAGATGATTTTTGCGTATTCACAAAACGACATGGCAAATGTGAAGGTATTCACATATAACGGTTTCGTAGCGGTTGAAGCGTTAGATTATAAGCTTCTTGATAACAACAAAGTTATGTATGGTCGGATGTTTCTGTCACAAATTGACGGAGCGTTATATATATTTGAGTGTACCGCTCCCGGCGCTGCGAGTTTTGAAACGGCATTCCGCTGCGAGGAAAGCGGCAGTAACTCCTTACATCCGGTGGAGGTTGTCAAATACAACCCAAGGACAGATTTGCAGAACACAGAGACCGGTCAGTCCAGAATAAACGGTTCTGTAGTCTCACCGGCAGAAGCCAAAGAAGCCTATCAAACGCTTGCCGAAAGCACAGACGCTTTGCTTATGAGCTCCAGTGATTTTCAGGGAAACAGCTATCCCCGAACCCTCGGACTTGACACGAACCGGTATCCCAATCAATCTATGACCTTTGATAAAGCTATCGCATTTTTAAACAACGCCACCAATAATAACTAAAAACCAAAAATGAAATGATTATCAAATAAAACACAATAACATCTGGTTAAAATTTTATTGAGAATAGTATCATTCCGATAAATGACAAAAAGCAGGGCGTTTTGCTCTGCTTTTTGTGATAATATTGTTTTCAAAATACGCTAGGGAAGAATGGCAAAGAGAATACTCAAATAATGGCACAGGCTGCCCATCAGCACAAAAATATGCCATACGGGGTGAAAATACCGCACCTTTTTGATGGCGTAAAAGACCACGCCGACCGTATAAAAAACGCCGCCGGCAACCAGCAGCCACAGGCAGAGGGCGTCCAGCTTTTCCATCAGCGGACGGATGGCAATCACAATCACCCAGCCCATGGCGATGTAGCAGACCACAGAGGGCTTGCGGAACCTTTCGAGATTGACGGAATTGAGCACGATCCCCACCGCGGCGGCGCCCCAAACCACGCCGAACAGCGTCCAGCCGAGCGCACCGCGCAAAATGGTGAGGGTAATCGGCGTGTAGGTGCCGGCAATCAAAAAGAAGATGGTGTTGTGATCCATTACGCGAAAAAACCGCTTTGCCTTGGGATTGGTAATCGCGTGATAGAGGGTGCTCATGCAGTAGAGAATAATCATGCTCGCGCCGAAAACCGTCACGCTCACCACCGTCAGCGCGTCGCCGAACATTGCCGCCGCGACAATCAGCACGACCGTGCCGCCGATAGCCAGCAGCGTGCCGACGCCGTGTGTGACCGAGCTGAAGATTTCTTCGCCGAGCGTATAAGCCTTTTGCTTCATGCTGCGCTCCTTTCAAGCTATGGATTTGCTATCAGTATAGCACATTTTTGCGCAAATAACAAGATGGTATTACGCTGAGGTCACGTCCCACGCATGAAAAGTCATAATCAATAAAAAAGAGTACGCAGCATTTT
>CAMJOD010000149.1 GCA_946407465.1 uncultured Clostridia bacterium | reverse complement strand
AGGTGGATGGTGGTTTCGGCTTTTTCGATGATGCGCAGGTCGTTGTCGTAGGAGCAGAGCTTGCGTGCCTGCTGCAAATCGACCCATATGTAGCTGTCGATTTCCTCCTCCTGAATCCGCACGTTGTCGGTGAAGGCACGCGCCAAAAAGAACACCACGCGCTTGCGGATTTTGCCGAACGGACAGTATTCGCTGATTTCGCGGAAGTTGCTGACCAGCGTCACATCGAGTCCGGTCTCCTCCTTGATTTCGCGTATAGCGGTTTCCTGCTCGGTTTCACCGTCCTCAATGTGCCCCTTCGGAAAGCTCCAATATCTGCCGTTGTTGTTCTTGACAAGCAAAATCTTGACATTTTGGCGTGTTTTATAAAAGATAATGCCGCCGCAGGATTTTTCATAGAGACAGTGCAGGCTCTTGACAGTAACGTTTTTGAGCTTGGCGAGCACATGCCGCAGCTCCGGCTCATAGTAGATTTCTCCGGGCTGCGCCACAATCAGCCGCTCTCCCTGCAGACCCTCAAACTCGGCGACAGCCACCACAACACCGTCAAAATATTCTTTTATGCTTCTGCGCGTCACCACGTATGCGCTTCGGTTGCTGACGACGGACGAGCTGACATACGCCGAATAAAGTCCTTCGGCAATGTTGCCAAACAGCGTTCCTCTCACATTCTCCGCAATCATGCTTCGGCTGCCTCCTTTCCTGTTCTTTGTGCCTTATCAGTTAAACTGCGCGCTCATGCTGTCAATCAAATCGGGGTTGTTGGCGCTCATGATGCCGTTGAAGAACAGCACGTCGGTGATGCCGTTTTTCTGGCAGTACGCCGCAAAGTTGTCTGCGGACACGCTGCGGAAGGTGCGCATGTCCATCACGTGTACTTCCTCAAAATTATAGGTCAGATACGGCACAAACGCGTTGCCGTAGCTCTCCTTGATAACCGCGATTTTTCTGCCCTTTTCCGCCTCGGAGGACTGCGACTTCATCACCGTCAGCGGATTGTCGCCGTAGATGAAAACGCCGTAGCTCAGCGTGCCGCTTGTCTCCTGCTCATAGTAGGGGCTGCTGTAGTGATTCACCGCGCCGTTTGCGTCGGTGATGTCCATGCCGACCTCGTAGGGGAACTGCCAGTAGGACACGGTGTCGGTGTCGAGACCGCTCGCCAAGTCGGTCAGCGTGCCGGTGAAGCCCTCAATCTTCTGCTCGGTGCAGTCGTCGAGCGAGAGCTTTTTCATGCCCAGCGTGTCCGCCAGAGCGGAATAGGCGTAGTAGGCGCCCAGACCCGTCCAGTGGTGGTCGGATTTGAAATAGATATACTCGTCGCAGTGCTGCGAGAGATAGTTGTAGGCGTTGATGGGCTTGACGACCGAGGTGTTCATCGCCGCGTAAGCCGCCTTGATATTGTCCGCCTGCGAATTGCTCGGCACGGTCTGGCGCAGGCGCTCGGGCAAGCCGATTTCGGCGTGATTGGGAACAATCATGCTGTAGCAGCTGACGCCGGACAGCTTGCCGGCAAGGGTGTTGACGGTCTGCGCGTAGTAGGCGCTGCTGCTCTCGCTGCCGCCGAACAGCTCAAAGCCGTTTTGATTCCATACATAAATCGCGCCGGACACCCAGCCGTCGGCGTTGTTGTCGGTGGGCTTGGACGGAATGAAATTGGTCGTCGAAATCAGCTTGCTCACCGGCACGTTGGTCTGCGTGCTGCCGGAGGACGGCGGATTGGTGACAGCCGTTGGCGCTGCCGCTGTGGTTGCGGGCGGCTTGGTCTCGGTGGAGGTGGCAACCGTCGTTTTTTTGCTGCAGCCGTGAACGATAATCACAATCAGCGTGGTGAGCAGGGTCAAAATCAGCAAAAACGAGAGCACAATCACAATGCGGTTGCGAATACGTCTGCGGTTGCGGCGGCGTTTTCTCGCCGGAGGACGACGGTCATAGGGCGGCCTGCCGCTTCTTGTCACGCTGCCGCCTCTGCGGTTCGGCTGACGGCGGCGGTATTCGCGGCTGTCCAGGCTTTCGTCAAAATTATCTAAATTCAAGTAATCGGAGCTGTTTCTGTCGCTCATGAAGGTCACCTGTTTCCTGTTCGATAAGAGTACATATATATTTATTATACATCAATTTTTTCTCAAAAACAATATATTCCCATAAATTTCTGCCTAAAAAACGCGGTTTGCAAAACGGCATTTTTTATGCTATAGTTATTACGATAAGGATGTGATACTATGCAGGAAATTTTCCCGCGCTTTTACGGCAGCTTTCGCTGTATCGCCAACCGCTGCGAGGACAGCTGCTGCAAGGACTGGGATATTGATATTGACAGCGAGACCGAGGCGTTTTATCAGTCGGTGCAGGGTGCGCTGGGCGACAAAATGCGCGGCAAGCTGGTGACGGACGACGACGGCGAGCGCGTGTTCCGCGCGGAGAACGGCAGATGTCCGTTTTGGAACAAGGACATGCTGTGTGATATATTTATCGGTATCGGCGAGGAGCACCTCAGCGAAACCTGCGCCGGCTTTCCGCGTGTGCGCGTGGATTATGATGTGTTCGGCGAGCATTTGCTCTCCTTTGCCTGTCCCGAGGCGGCAAGAATCATGCTGCGCGCGGACGACGACGCCTACGCGGATTTTGGCGGCGCGGACGAGCTGGACGCCGCCGAAGCGGAGGACGGCTATCTCGGCTTTTTGCTGAAGGCACGCGCACGCTCGGCGCAGCTGCTGCTCGACCGCAGCCTGCCCTTTGCCTACCGCCTTGCCGACTGTCTGGAATTTAACGCGCAGGTGCAGAGCATTTTGCAAGGAGAGGAGCCGCAGCCGCTGTCGCCTGCGGAAACAGCGGAGGACTGCCGCTTCATCTTCGATTTGCACCTCGGCTTTGAGATTATGAGCGACCGCTGGAAGCAGGCGCTGACACAAGCCGCCGAAAACGCGGAACACTTTTCGTTCTCCGAAGCGTTTGAAAGGGACTTTGAGAGATTCGCGCTCTACTATCTCTACCGCTATTATCTCGAGGCGGTTCGCTCCGGCGACGTGCTCTACTCGCTCCGGCGCATGGTCTGCGCTTATTTTATCACCGGCAGGCTCGACGCGGACTTTGCCGCCGCCGGTTATCCGCTCGAACGCATGCGCGTTTTGCAGCGCTACTCCAAGGAGGTCGAGCACTCCTACGAAAACACCGAAGCGCTCAACGCCGCCTTTGACAGCGACGAACGTTTTTCGGTTGAAAACCTGATGGCGCTGTTGGAAGCCACCGTCGCCTAGCGGCTTTTTTGCAAATTCAATCAAATATTTGCGTAAATTTTCTCAATTTCGCTTGATTTTGGGCAACCTCTCGGTTATACTATAAGTATAAGCAATAGTAACGGAATTATTATTTTCAGGAGGTAACAAATGTCCAACAGAATTATACTCAACAACGTATCCTATCACGGCAAAGGCGCTATCAAAGAAATCCCCGGCATCGCCAAGGCAAAGGGCTTTGCGCATGTGTTTGTGTGCTCCGACCCCGATTTGATTCAGTTTGGCGTGACCGCCAAGGTGACCGACCTGCTCGACGAAGCCGGCATCGCCTACACCATCTATTCGGGCATCAAGCCGAATCCCACCATTGAGAACGTCAAGGACGGCGTGGAGGCGTTCAAGGCTTGCGGCGCGGACTCCATCATCACCATCGGCGGCGGCTCCTCCATGGACACCGCCAAGGCAATCGGCGTGATTATCACCAACCCCGAATTTGCCGACGTCCGCTCGATGGAGGGCGTTGCGCCCACCGAGAACCACGCGGTTCCCACAATCGCGGTTCCCACCACAGCCGGCACCGCTGCCGAGGTCACAATCAACTATGTCATCACCGACGTGGAAAAGGAGCGCAAGTTTGTCTGCGTTGACGAGCACGACATTCCCGAGGTCGCCGTGATTGACCCCGATATGATGTCCTCCATGCCCAAGGGCCTGACCGCCGCAACCGGCATGGACGCGCTGACCCACGCCATTGAGGGCTACACCACCAAGGCGGCATGGGAAATGACCGATATGTTCCACCTCGAAGCCATCAAGCTGATTGCCAAGCACCTGCGCGGCGCGGTGCAGAATGTTCCCGAGGACAGAGAGGGCATGGCGCTGGCGCAGTATGTCGCCGGTATGGGCTTCTC
>CAMJOD010000148.1 GCA_946407465.1 uncultured Clostridia bacterium | reverse complement strand
GCAATATAGACAAACGCGGCAGGGTGTGGTATAATCAAGGCAGAGAGCTGTCGGCAACCGCAAACAGCCGCTTAGAAAGGAGACGCCTATGTCAGCCGAAAACGAATACAGAGAAGCACTGCGAATGGGACAAAGAGAAGCATCGGCAGCGCCTGCAAAAAAAGAAAGCGCCACCATGCCGGTGCTTGACGATATTATTCCGACCGAAAAGTCGTCGTCGGGGATTCATCTCGGAATTGAGCAAATTCCGGTGAATCTGATTGTCGGCACCAAAACCGAGGGAAGGGTCAACGCCTTTTCGCCCGGCTTTATGCCGCTGCTGCCCGAGGACACCGAGTTTGCCGCAAAGTGGAAGTCGCTCTATGACTCCCACATCAACGAAGGCATCCGCGACCCGGTCAAGGTCTATGAATACATGCACCGCTACTATGTGGCGGAGGGCAACAAGCGCGTCAGCGTGCTCAAATACTGCGGCGCCTACAGCATTCCGGCGGACGTGACCCGTATCATGCCCGAGCAGGATGACAGCGACGAGGTCAAGCTCTATATGGAATATGTGGAGTTTAACCGCCGCAGCAAAATCAACTTTATTGAATTTTCGAAAAAAGGCAGCTACCGCGAGCTGCTGCACGCGATGGGCAAGTCCTCCGACGATGTGTGGAGCGAGGACGACCGGCTCAACTTTTCGAGCGTCTATTACCGCTTTGAAAAGGCATACTACAAAAACCGCGGCGAAAAGCTGAAAACGACTGTCGGCGACGCGCTGCTCAGCTATATCAAGGTGTACGGCTACGCGCAGGCTGTTGATGAGACCAGCGAGGACATTGAGGCAAACCTCAAAAAGATGTGGGAGGACGTCGCCCTGAACGAGCAGGACGAGGCGATTGAGCTGAAAACCGTGCCGGTGGAAGAAAAGGAAATCAAGCCCTCGGTGCTGTCCATGATTTTGCCGAAAGCCAAGCCTCCCAAGCTAAAGGCAGCGTTTGTGTATGACGCCCTGCCCGAAAAATCCGGCTGGGTGTTTGACCATGAGGCAGGCAGACAGTACGCGCAGACGGTCTTGGGCGAGCTGGTTGAAACGCAGTCCTACATCTGCGACGTCGAGAACAATTGCCCCGAAACCCTGGAGCAGGCAATCGCCGACGGCTGCAAGCTGCTGTTCACCACCTCGCCGCGTATGCTGCAGGCGTCGCTGCGCACGGCGGTGGAGCACCCCGAAATCATCGTGATGAACTGCTCGCTCAACACCTCTCACCGCTATCTGCGCACCTATTATACGCGTATGTATGAGGTGAAGTTTATTCTCGGACTGCTTGCCGGATCGCTGACAAAGAGCGACCACGTCGGCTATGTCTGCGATTATCCCATCTACGGACAAATTGCCGGCATCAACGCCTTTGCCCTCGGCGCGCAGATGGCAAACCCCGACTGCAAGGTCTCCTTGGAATGGTCGGCGGTCAAGGGTGCCAAGGAAGCGGCGCTCTCGCTCAACCGACAAAACATTCACCTGATTTCGTCTCAGGACACCGCGCGGTTTACGCTGGACGACCGCGCCAGCTTTGGGCTGTCGCATATCGACGGCGACAAAACAGAGCTGCTCGCCGTGCCGGTCTGGAAGTGGGGCGTCTATTATGAAAAGCTCCTGCGCGGCGTGCTCGACAAAACCATCAAAAGCGAATACGACAGCACCGCGCGTGCGCTCAACTACTATTGGGGCATGTCGGCAGGCGTTGTCGATATTGAGTACGCACCGGCACTGCCGCAGGCGTCCAGACGGTTTGCCGACTTCTTCCGCGGCAGCATTATCAACGACACCGGAACGCCGTTTTTGACGCCGTTTTATACACAGAGCGGCGAGATTATCGGCAAGGGTCAGCCGGAGCTGACGCTTGAGGAAATCATCAACATGGATTATCTGGTCGATAATGTGGAGGGCAGCATTCCGCTGTACGAGGAGCTGACCGACATGGGCAAATCAACGGTCAAGACCGTTGGCGTCCGTCAGGCTAAGGAGGAAGCCGAGGTGGAGCCGGCAGACGTCCGGCAGGAAACGCAGGAAACACAGGAAACCGAGGTCACGTCATGAGGGTTTTGGCGGTTGCCGATGTTCCCTCCGACCGCTTCTACAAATACTACCAGCCCGGACGGCTCGACGAATTTGACTTGATTCTCTCCTGTGGCGACCTCAGTCCCGAATACACCGAGTTTTTGGTGACGCTGGCGCACTGTCCGCTGGTGTATGTTCACGGCAACCACGACGATACGTTCAACCGCGAGCCCGAGGGCTGTATCTGTGCCGACAACCAACTGATTGAGGTGAACGGTCTGCGCATTTTGGGCTTGGGCGGCTCCTACCGCTACCACAAGGGCAAGTACATGTACACCGAAAGACAGATGAGGTCGCGCGTCAAATGCTTTTCTTCCCAGCTTCGAAAAAGCCGCGGCTTTGACATTCTGCTGACGCATGCGCCTGCCTACGGTCTGAACGACCTGCAGGACCTGCCGCACAGGGGCTTTGAGTGCTTTAACACCCTGCTGGACAAGTATGAGCCGTCGTACTTTATCCACGGACACATCCACCGCAACTACGGCTTTCGTATTCCGCAAAAAACACAAAAGGGAAAAACAACGGTCATCAACGCGTATGATTATTGTATTTTTGATATAGACACAGAATGACAAACGTGTTTTATGAATAGGATTGAAGGAATGTATGCTTAAGTTAAGACCATACAAAAGCTGTGATGCACAAATCATCTCAAAATGGGTGCAGAACAAGGATGTATTCACACTCTGGGGCGGAGAACGGTTCGGCGATTACCCCATCACGGCAGAGAGCATTGACAAAAAGTATCAGCATGATAACGGAGACTGCACAGAGCCGGACAATTTTTATCCGTGGACTGCTCTTGATGATAACAGAATTGTCGGTCACTTTATTATGAGGTATATCAACGGCGACCCTAAGGTGATCCGGTTCGGTTGGGTAGTCGTTGACAGCTCTGTCAGAGGCAAGGGCTACGGAACAAACATGCTCCGTTTGGGGCTGAAAGCTGCCTTTGAGATTCTGGGCGCAGAGAAGATAACAATCGGTGTTTTTGCGAACAACACACCTGCGCACACATGTTACAAAAAGGTTGGATTTGTTGACGTGGGCGTCACAGAGGATGAGCCTTGGAATATTATCGAAATGGAGATTGACAAAACGCCTGCGCAGGTTTGAGCTTGAAGGATTGCTCTGTCGGGCAGAAATAAAATTCTAAAATGGAATAATAAATTGTGCCGGACGAAGGTCTTTCGTCCGGCATTGATTGTTTATTAAAATCAGCTTTTTCCCTGCTCCACTTGTTCTATTTCGTCCTGTGACGCCTGTTTGAGCGAATAGGTGTCGAATGCCGCTTCTTTCGGGAGCTGGATTTCTATTCTGTCCATTTTTTGAATATGACATTCGCCTTCGCCCATAGACACCTCGAACACGTGGCCGCCGAGGGTTCTGTCCTCCGACAAAAAGTGCATATGCCAGCCGGCAGCGTTGATGCCGTCCATATAATCGGGATAATAGACGCACACCAGCGTACCGCGCAGCTCTTCAAAGCAAAAGTCCTTTTGCGTTTTGGAGAGAATATCCTTTAAGGACACATGCTGTGAGCGGTAGGGTGTGCCGGCACGCGCATGAATGACATGGAACACGCCGTCTATCCGCGCAATATGAATGCTGTTCAAACCGAACGCCTCGTCAATGCGCAGCATCAGTTCCTTTTTTATGGCGGCGATGTCCTTTTTTTCTTCCATCCTAAAGCTTTCGCACGCTTTTACATATCCGGCAACCGCAAAGGGCACGCCTGCCTCATCCTCTGAGCGCACCACACTTCCGTCCGGCCTTGCCTGATAGCAGACGCCGTCCAGAATAATCATCTCACCGTCTACATCTTCAAAGGTGCCAAGTCCCGTGTCGCCGTGCTCCATCAGCTCCCGTACCGTCACAACCGACCGCGAATAGCCGAGCGCCAACGCCTGCAGGGTTGAAACCTGATAAATTTTGCTTGATTTCATTTTCGCTTCCTCCTTGTTGGAATAGGCAGTTTTTCTTTATTATAACCTTTTTTTGTACGGGAATCAATAGACTTTTGTCATGCGATAATCAG
>CAMJOD010000147.1 GCA_946407465.1 uncultured Clostridia bacterium | reverse complement strand
CGCTTAACTCTAAATAAATTACCATTAATATAAGGAAGGATAGTAACTATGAGTATAGCAGTTGCTTTGGACGGTCCTGCGGGTGCGGGAAAGTCCTCAATTGCCAAGCGCGCGGCAAAGGCGCTTGATTTTATTTATGTCGATACGGGCGCGCTTTACCGTGCCATCGGGCTTGCGGCGACGCGGCGCGGAGTGGCGCCGGTTGCGTCTCCCGAGGTGGAGGCGCTTCTCAATCAGATTACGGTTGACCTCACCTTCAACGAAAAGGGTGAGCAGGCGGTGCTTCTCGACGGAGAGGACGTTTCGGGCTTGATTCGCACGCCCGAGGCGTCGATGGCGGCTTCCGAAATCTCCGCGATTCCGGCTGTCCGCGCCTATCTTCTCGACCTGCAGCGCAATATGGCAAAGACGCGCGACGTCATCATGGACGGCAGAGACATCGGCACAGTTGTTTTGCCCGACGCGCAGGTCAAGATTTTTTTGACAGCCGCTCCCGAGGCACGCGCAGGCAGACGTTACAAGGAACTGATAGAAAAGGGCATGGACGTGCGCTATGAGGATATTTTGCAGGATGTTATCAAGCGCGACTACAACGACACCCACCGCGAAACCGCTCCGCTGAAGCCTGCAGAGGGTTGCGTTACGGTCGATACCACCGAGCTTGACTTTGAGCAGAGCGTGGAAAAGATTATTTCCGTTATTAAGGAGAAAATTTATGGCGCAGAATAAGCTGTTATACATCTTTGGCAAGACGATTTTGTTTCCTGTCTACAAGCTGCTCTACCGTTTTAAGGTCAAGAACAAGGGCGCTATACCGCCGGAGGGCGGCGTGATTCTCGCCAGCAATCACATGTCCTTTGCCGACCCGGTGCTGCTCGGTCTCTCCGAAAAGCGCAGACTCTATTTTATGGCGAAGCAGGAGCTGTTTCGCAACAAGTTTGCCGGTGCGGTGATCCGTGCGCTGGGCGCGTTTCCGGTAGAGCGCGGCGCAGGCGACGGTCAGGCAATCAAAAACGGCGAGGATATTCTCCGCGAGGGCAATGTGATGACGATTTTTATCGAGGGAACGCGCACCAAGACGGGTGAGCTGCTCCGTCCGCGCAGCGGCTGTGCGCTGCTGGCGCAGCAAATGCAGCTGCCGGTTGTGCCGTGCTGCATTACCAAGAAGAACTTTTTTCACAAATTCTCCAAAACAATCATTCACTTTGGCGACGCGCTCACACCGGAACAGCTCGGACTCACGCCCGGCGGCGGCAGACGCGAGCTGAAAAACGCCACCGGTATGATTATGGGCGAAATCAAGAAAATGAGGGAAGAGGATGAACGCGAGCTTAAAAACAGCTGATTCCGCAGGCTTCTGCTTCGGCGTGAGCCGTGCGGTCGATATGGTCAACGACCTGCTCTCCGAGGGAAAGCGCGTTTGTACGCTCGGTCCCATCATTCACAATATGGAGATGGTGGAGGAGCTGCGCCAAAAAGGCTGCCGTCCGGTGGAGAGCGCCGGCGAGGTGGGCGCGGACGAGATTCTTGTGATTCGCAGCCACGGCGTACCCAAGGCGGTCATTGACGGCTTGACAGAAAAGGGCATCACCTTCCGCGACGCGACCTGTCCCTTTGTCAAAAAGATTCACCGCATCGTCGCGCAGACCGACCCCGAAAACGACGTCATGCTGATTGCAGGCAACAGCCGCCATCCCGAGGTGCAGGGTATTATCGGCAACTGCTCCTGCGAGTATTTTACGTTTAATAATGAGGCGGAATTAGACGATATTTTGCCAATTGTTCTTCAAAAGAAAAATAAACAAGTCAAAATGGTTGCACAGACAACTTTTGACACAAAAGAATTAAAAAAATCTGTAAAAAAGATAAAAAAACTATGTACAAATGCAAAAATATTTGATACAATATGTAATGCTACGTCCGTTAGGCAAAGCGAGGCTGACGCTATCGCTGCGCAGTCGGATTTCATGGTCGTCATCGGAGACCGCCACAGCTCCAACACTGGCAAGCTGTTTGACATTTGTCAGAGGCGCTGTCCCGGCACGGTGCTCATCGAAACCGCGGCTGAGCTGGACTTGGAACAGGTTCGCGCTGCCCGGCGCATTGGCGTAACTGCGGGTGCTTCAACGCCTGCAAGGATAATAAAGGAGGTACTGGATACAATGAGTGAAGAAATCAAATCCGGTGAAACAACAAATTCGGAAGAATCTTTTGAGGAGTTGCTTGAGGAATCCCTCAAAAACTTAAATACAAACGAGAGGGTAATGGGTACTGTCATCAGCATTGCGCCGAATGAAGTACAGGTCGATGTCGGCAGAAAACAAACCGGCTTCATCCCTGCGGGTGAACTGTCCAACGATCCCAGCGTAAAGCCCGAGGATGTAGTTAAGGTCGGCGACCAAATCGAGCTGCTTATCATGAAGACCAACGACCAGGAGGGCACCATCATGCTTTCCAAGCGCAGAGTAGACGCGCAGAAGGGTTGGGAGGAGCTGCAGGAAAAGGTAGATTCTCAGGAGATTCTTTCCAGCAAGGTAACAGAGGCAGTCAAGGGCGGCGTTATCGTTATCTATAACGGCGTCAGAGTATTTATTCCCGCGTCCCAGGCAACTGCGACCCGCGACGAAAAGCTCGAGGATCTGGTAGGTCAGGAAGTAAACTTCCGTCTGATCGAGGTTTCGCAGCGCGGCAGATACAAGAGAGCCATCGGCTCCATCCGCAGCGTGCTCAAGGAGCAGAGAGCGGCTCAGCGCGAGGAATTTTGGAAGAACTGCGAAATCGGCAAGCGTTACACCGGTGTTGTTAAGTCACTCACAAGCTATGGCGCGTTTGTAGACCTGGGCGGCGTATTCGGTATGATTCATATTTCGGAGCTGAGCTGGACGCACATCAAGCATCCCAGCGAGGTTGTCAATGTGGGCGATACCGTTGAAGTCTATGTCAAGGACATCAACGAGGAGACCAAGAAGATTTCTCTCGGCTTCAAGAATGCCGACGACAATCCCTGGGCTATTCTCAAGAGAGATTATCCCGAGGGCACCGTTGTCACCGCCAAGATTGTGGGCTTGACCGACTTCGGCGCATTTGCCAACATTATTCCCGGCATTGACGGTCTGATTCACATTTCTCAGATTGCCAACAAGAGAATCGAAAAGCCTGCCGACGTTCTGTCCGTGGGCGAAGAGGTTGAGGTAAAAATCACCGCTATCGACTTTGACAAAAAGCGCGTCAGCCTTTCTATGCGCGCGCTGCTTCCCGAGGATGAGCAGGCTCCCGTAAAGGCTGCTCCTGCCGAGGAAGAGGCTGAGTAATTCTGATACATACGGGGCACTCTCACCGGAGTGCCCTTTTGTTTTAAAAGGAAGTGATTTTGTGACGGCAAAAGAAGAATTTTTGGAGATATACAAAACCCATATCACGCGCAAGGGTGCCGACGAGCTGCTTGAATGGCTGCTGCGCACGGACTTTTTTACCGCTCCGGCGAGCACGCGCTATCACTGCTCCTGCGAAAACGGCTTGGTGATGCATTCTGTCAGCGTGTTCAACACCATGATGGAAAAGCACTTTGACGAGGAGACCGACAGTGTGGAGAGCTTTGCCATCTGCGGACTGCTCCACGATTTGTGCAAGGCGCAGTTCTACAAGGTCAGCAGCCGCAATGTCAAAAACGACAAGACAGGGCAGTGGGAGAAGGTTCCCTACTACGCGATTGAGGATCAGTTTCCCTACGGCCACGGCGAAAAATCGGTCTTTTTGATCGAGCGCAAAATGCGCCTCAAGCTCGACGAGGCAATGGCAATCCGCTGGCACATGGGCGAGTTCGGCGACAAAAACAGCAACCAAATCAGCCAGGCATACGACATGTATCCGCTGGCGGTCAAGCTGCATCTTGCCGACCTCGAATCCACCTTTTTGAGAGAAAAGGGAACCTCTGCGGTCAACAAATAACAGGAGTTGATTCCATGGACAAGAAAACGGCAGAACAGCGGATAGCCGAGCTGACCGCCGTCATAGAATACCACAACAACCTCTATTATAACCAAGACGAGCCGGAGATTTCCGACTTTGCATACGACCGGCTGCTGCGCGAGCTGGAAGATTTGGAGGCGGCGTTTCCGGAGCTGAGGCGCCCCGAATCGCCGACCAACCGCGTCGGCGGCAGCGCCGGAGAGAAGTTCTCGCCCGTGACGC
>CAMJOD010000146.1 GCA_946407465.1 uncultured Clostridia bacterium | reverse complement strand
ATATTTTGCGAGGATATTTTTCGCAAGACAAGGACGACAACGCAGTATTGCGGAAAATAGACCGCAAAGATTGTCTACTTTTTATTAGGTGTTAGTATAAAGCTTCATGATTCATTCTTATTTTAAAACAGCCTGACCGTCGCCAAAACGGGCAGGCTGTTTTTTCTGAAATTATTACACACTCATTGTCATTCGTTTTCCGTCAGACGCACCACCACGGCGGTGATGTCGTCGTCCTTTGTCTCGGCGCGGCGGCGGATTGCCTCCTGCACCACTGCCTGCGCCAAATCCTGTGCGCTGCCCTCGTTCCATGTTTTGATTAGCCGTTCCAGCCAGCGCTCGTCGCCCGTGAGCACTCCGTCTGACACCATCACTACCATGTCGCCTGCCTTTAGATGGATAGATTCTGTTGAAAATTGGATATTATTGAGGATTCCTGCCGGCAGACTCGGCATTTCGCGCGCTGTCAGCCTGCCGCCTTTTTTGATATAGGTGAGCGGCGCACCTGCCTTTTTGAGCGTGACGCCGCCCGTATAGAGGTCAATTCCTGCCAAATCGACCGTGGAAAGCGACTCGTCGCCGCTCTTGATCATCAGCGCGGAATTGACGATTTGCAGCGAGCTGTCCGGAGAAAGACCCGAGCGCAGCAGCCTGCCCATCACCGAGACAGCCATGTTGCCGTCCACTGCCGCTCTGCCGCCGGTGCCCATGCCGTCGCACACAAGCGCGTAGGTTTTGCCCATGCCGTCGCTGAAATAGTCGATACAGTCGCCGCACAGCTTGCCGCCGTCGGCGATATGCTGGTCGCTGCCGATTTCGACGTCATAGATTGGCATCTCGCACAGCGCGGCACGCACGCGGCTGCCCTCGCGGCTGAGCGCAGGCAGGTCAAACCGCCTGCCGCAGCATTTGGAGATTTCGCGTGCCAGAGCGCCCTTGGAATAGCTGCCGTCGGCGAGCTCCAGCTCCACGGTCATTCTGCCGCCGCTGCCTATCAGGCACATGCAGTCCGCCACGCGGTAGCCTGCCGCTGTCAGCGCCGCAATAATGCGCTCGGCGCTGTCCTCGTCGGAGGACTCCGCCATGCTGAACTCCTGCGACAAATCATACAGAATGTCGCTCACACCGGCAAACTGCCCTGCCACCACGCCGCGCAGCTCCGCCACACGCCGCTGTGCTTCGAGCGAAGCCTGCAAATGGCGGTAGTGCTGCGTCATTTGGGCGGCGATTTCGCCCTTTTTGCAGCAGCTTTTGACAAAAGCGCTCTCCACATCCGCGTCCGACAGCCTGCCGTTGGCGGATAAAAGCTCCTCCAAACGGTGAAAATCGTCGCGCGTCACACCGCCCTCGTGCTCGTAGCAGTACATGCGCAGACCGCAGCCGCTGCAAACCTCGCGCGCCACGTTCTCACAAACCCACGAAAATGTCGGCGCATAGAGCTCTCCCAGCTTTTCGGAAACGCTTTTGACGTCGTTCTGCACACCGGCAATCGCCTTGGAGGTGAAGCTGAGCCGCATCACGACACTGCGCCGCAGACTCTCGCCCGTCGCGGCGTTCTTTCCGCTGAACAGCGGCGCCGCCAGATTGCCAATCTCCTTTGGCAAAAGAAGAAACACCGACGCGCCGATAAAGCTCTCTATCAGCACCGACGGGAGCATATTCTCCCTGCCGAACGCGAGGCACATCAGCGCGTTGGAAAGCACAAACGCCGGTGCGCAGGCGAATTTTCCGAGTGAGGAAAACATGCCGGCAATCAGTCCGCCAAACGCAAAGCCGCCGCAGAGGTAGCCCAGTCCCGTATCGGCAAGACTGAACACCGCGCCGGTGCAGACGCCCGACACCGCGCCGCCGCCGATACTGCCCCAGCGCGCGCAGATGAGCACCACCGTGACCGCCAGAATCCTGCCGGGTGAAACACCCTCGACTGTCAGCCGTCCGAGCGCCAGCAGCAGCACGCATGCCGACAGCACCACGCAGGCGCTCTCCTGCCGCGTATAGGCAGCTATGCCGCGCCTTGCATGGCTGAGACGGACGGTCGCCGCCATAAAATACGCCGCCGCACCGGCGAGCAGGGCTTCCATTACGCAGTCAATCAGCGAAGCCGGTGTGCCTGCGCCGCCGAGCAGCATGGCAATGCCGGTGGCTAGCACCGTGCCAAACGCCAGCAGCGGAGCGAACAGGCGGCTGCGGCGAATAAATTCCAGCTCGCTGAACAGCCAGCGCAGCGCGCCGATTGCGATTACCACCGCGATATAGCGAAAGCAGTTGTCCGGGTCGCGGATGAGATAGCCCGCCGCCGCGCCCGACATGGCGGCGACAAGGTACCGCTTGGGCGCCGCCGCCGTCAGCGCCGCGCCGAACGGCGCCAAATTGCCCATCACGGCGCCGTTTGCCGCCAAAAAGCCCAGACCGCCGTAGACGGCATGCAGCACCGCCGGTCTGAGTAAATGTTGCTCCGTTTTGCGCTCACGCGCCGGTTTTACGCTTTCCATCATTGAAACATCCTTTTGATTTGATAAGCCTATTATAAATGACGGGCGGCAATCGTTTTGTCAGAGTGTGGCGGCGGCATTTTATATTCTTTTGTAGAAGCTTCGCGCCAAAGCCTTGTAAACAGCGCGCGGTTGGCTTATAATGGAGCTATCAACCTGAAAGGAATGATTTGATGATAATCATGTCGGTAGATTTGGGAAAAGCCAGAACAGGGCTGGCACTCTGCGATAAAACGGAATTTCTGGCGTCGCCCTACAAGGTGATATTTGAAAAATCGCCGCAAAAGCTGCTCCAAAAGGTCGCAGACGCGGCAAAAGAGGCAAAAGCGGCGTTGATTGTGGTGGGACTGCCGAAAAACATGGACGGCTCCGAGGGCGAGAGCGCCCAAAACGCACGCGCCTTTGCGGCACAGCTCGCCGAGCTGACCGGTGTGGAAACGGTCATGCAGGACGAGCGCGGCACCACCATCACCGCGCACAGCTTCCTCAACGACACCAACACGCGCGGCAAAAAACGCAAAAACGTGGTGGATGAGGTCGCCGCGACGATTATTTTGCAGAACTTTTTGGACGCAAGGAAAAACAAAATATAAATATTCAAGGGCAAGTGAAGCCGTTCTTCTTCTGACAGTTCATGTCAAAAGACGCTTCGCTTGCCCTTTTTGGATAATGTTTATTTTGGTTTTTGCACAATAAGTATTGAACATTACCCCAAAAAGTGATAAAATATAGTTTGATTTTGAAAGGAAGTGGATTATACTATGAAAAAAATAGCAGCTGTTCTGCTGGCAGTCCTTCTGACCGCAGGCAGCACCGCCGCCGCGTTTGCCGCCGAGCAGACGGCGCCCGTAGTCGGTGACGTCAACGGAGACGGCGCGGTGGACGTGATGGACGCGACCGAGATCCAGCGTTATCTGGCTGAAACGAGAGAGACCATCGACACAAGAGCTGCCGATGTGAACCGCGACGGCGCGGTGGACGTGCAGGACATCACGCTGATCCAGCGCTACATCGCGGAGTTTATCCCGAATTTTGACGCATGGGCGCCCAAGGAGCTGACCCTTGATGTGAGCGAGCTGACGCTCGAGGTCGGACAACAGCACGCGCTGACGACCTCCTATACATCCGAGGACGGCGCCGTGCATTTCTCCTCTGACAACGAGAGCGTTGCGACGGTGGACGAAAACGGTCTGGTGAGCGCTGTGGGCGCAGGCACCGCAACGATCACCGCGACCTCTGACAAGGGCACCGCGGCACAGTGTACCGTGACCGTGAACGAAGCGGTCAGAGAGATCCAATTAAATGCGACCGACAAGGTGCTCCAAGCAGGCGATTCGTTCCGTCTGACAGCGCAAGCCGGCGGCAGCGACTTTCACAAGACCTTTGTGAGCAGTGCACCGGCAGTTGCCGCTGTGGACGCAACCGGCTTGGTGACGGCTCGCAGCGCCGGCGCTGCCACGATCACCGTGACAGCCGCCAACGGCGTTTCGGCTTCGTGTACAATCGGCGTCTACACCCTGCCCTCCAAGATGGGTGTGAGCACCACGATGATGATCCTCGGCAAGGGCGAGCGGCACACGCTGCGGGCGGTCTATGACGGCAACAAGCCCGGCTACGGCGCGGCCTTCTCCTCAAACAACGGCGCTGTGAGCGTGAACGCGCAGACGGGCGAGCTGACCGCCAACTACAACGGCTACGCCA
>CAMJOD010000145.1 GCA_946407465.1 uncultured Clostridia bacterium | reverse complement strand
TTTTTTATTTCATTTCTTTAATCTTTAATTACATTTTTTTCATGCGTTTGTCGTGACGCTGAGGTGCAAACACAATTCAGAAATATTTCAAATAACCCCTTGATTTTTTTTGAGATATATTGTATAATACTAACTGTTGCACGCCGGTGTGATGGAATTGGCAGACGTAGCGGACTCAAAATCCGCCGGTAGCGATACCGTACCGGTTCGAGTCCGGTCACCGGCACCAGTATGAGTGTTCATAACGGAATTAAGTTATGAGCACTCTTTCTCTTTGTGCAGCTTCTCCGACCGGACTCGAAGGCGAGCGAAAAGAAAACAGTCCGGCGGACTGTTTTCCGCGAGAGCGCAGATGGAGTCCGGACGCCGCACACGCAACAGCAAGCGTGGCAGACCGTGTCGGAAAATCAAACGCCGGTCACCGGCACCAAAAAGAGTACGCATAGCTTATGGTTATGCGCACTCTTTTATTTTTATTTAATGGTGATAATGATGATTCCAATCGAGGCTTTTTTATCTCGTAGGGCAAATGACGCCGGAGCAGGCAATTGCCCACTTCTCACGCCCCTGCTTCTTCGGTTATCTTGCGCAGCTTTTTTTCGTGCTTAAAGCGGCGCTTGTCGAGCTTTAGGCGCTCCCGTTCTTCTTTGGAGAGGCGGTTTTTGCGGCGCAGGGGATTGACGTCGTTGAGGTTTCTGCCGGCGGATTTTACCAGCCTGCCGACCTGCTTCATAATGAGCGCGCGCGTGGTGCCGTCCATGTTTTTCATGGTGTCCAAGCCCTTTCCGATGCTGTGCATCAGCCTTTCGAGCATCTCGTCAAAGGTCATCACATCGGCGCTTTTGAGCACCTCAAATACGCCGTCGGCAAGCCGCACCCGGTCTGACCGGCTCATGCCGTCAAAGAAATCGGTGATGGTGTGGTCAAAAAAGGCGCTGGTGGCGGTGGTTTTGGGCAGGGTGACCGGCTCGGTGCGGTCGATGCTCCACGAGTAGATGTCGTGCTGCATAAAGCCCTTGCGGTCGCTCTGTATGACCGTGTAATGCTCACGGTGCTCCAGCAGCATGCCGAACACCGACGACTGCGGCACAAAGGTGTGGATTTTGCCGCGGATTTCATCAAACGCGCTGTTTTCCAGATTCTCCCGTTCAAAGCCCGGACCGTCCATGCTGTACACCGCGTCAATGCGGTCGCGCAGCGCCTGTTCGCTGAATGCCGCTGCGTATACCGCCAGATTGCCGCCCTTGGAGTGGCCGCCGAGAATAAAGCGTCCGTCAAACCGCGCCGCGGCATGTTCAAAATATTCCAGCGCTTTTATTTGAGAGGGCAGGGGAAAGTGCGTGAACAGCGCAAAGTCCTCCTGCCAGCCGACAACGGTGTTGTCGGTTCCGCGGTAGGAGAGAAACCGCCGTCCGTCCACATCAATCATGACCGCCGAAAACTGCATTTTTGTCTCGCCGTCCACAATGTTGACGTAGTCCGAGAGCACCAGATTGCCAAAGCGCGCGCTTTCCGCCGCAGCCTGCAGCAGCTCGGCGTCTCCCTTCCAGAGCACCTGCCCGGGGCGCTTTTCGTCCGCAAAAAACTGCTCCGCCGCCTGCCGCAGCGTGACGGATTCATTCTCGCCGAGAATGCCGTCGAGCTGGATATAAGAAAGGCGCGAGAGAATCAGCGCGTCGGCGGTGTGAAAGCCGTCCTGCGAAAAAAGCAGGTCGCCGCGCCATTGTAAATAATCAAAAACATTTGCCATGTCATCACCTGTGCCGTCTGCCGTTTTTTGTCTGCGCGTTCCCAAAACCGCGCAGCCCGATATGAGTACAATTTTACGCTGTTTCCCGAAAAAGTCAAGTCCCGACGGGCGTGTTTGGAGCGGAATTGCGGATTTTATCAGAGAATCGTATGACGGCGCGGCGGCTGTTGTCCGCAACGCTTGCAATCGGCTTGCCGGTATGGTATAATGATGAAAAAGTGATAGGGGAGGAAGAATTATGCGGCACGGAGAAACAGCAGAACAGCTTTTCCGCGACGGCTACAACTGCGCACAGGCGGTGCTGATAGCGTTTGCGGATGTGACGGGCTTGGAGCGCGACACAGCGGCAAGGCTCGCGTCGTCCTTCGGCGGCGGCTTGGGCAGAATGCGCGAGGTGTGCGGCGCCGTCAGCGGCGCGTCCATGGTGCTCGGACTTGCCAAGGGCAGCGCCGACCCGACCGACGCGGACGCCAAAAAAGAGCACTATCATCTGGTGCAGGAGTTTGCGCGCCGTTTCAGGGAACAAAACGGCTCCATCATTTGCCGCGACCTGCTCAGCGGCACAGCCGTCCGGCAGGGCAGCGACCCCGAAGCGAGAACGGCGGCTTACTACAAAAAGCGTCCCTGTCCGGCGCTGGTGCGGCAGGCAGCGGAGATTCTGGACAGTATGCTTTGCTTGAGCTGATTTAATGGGGGAGGTTGGATTAGAGTTGAGAGTTGAGAGTTGAGAGTTGAGTGAAGGGTTTTGAAAGATTCCTGTCAGAATATCGCATTATGGGCTTGACGTATTGCGGAAATTCGTCTATAATGTACATAGGTTAAAGTGTAATCTTTAATTTGAAAACAAGGAGGAATTGCTTATGTATTACACAGCAGAAGTCACCAATATGTGCCCCGTAGCTAAGGGCGCATATCACGGTCCTGCACCGATTCCCGAAGAGGGCAAATGGGTTCAGGCAAAAGAGATTAAGGATATTTCGGGTTTCACACACGGAATCGGCTGGTGCGCACCGCAGCAGGGCGCCTGCAAGCTGACTCTCAATGTGAAGGACGGCATCATCGAAGAAGCGCTGGTTGAGACCATCGGCTGCTCCGGCATGACCCACTCCGCCGCTATGGCTTCCGAAATCCTCATCGGCAAAACGCTGTTGGAGGCGCTCAACACCGACTTGGTTTGCGACGCTATCAACACCGCAATGAGAGAGCTCTTCCTGCAAATCGTTTACGGCAGAACCCAGTCCGCGTTCTCTGAGGGCGGTCTGTTGGTCGGCGCTTCTCTGGAGGACTTGGGCAAGGGTCTGCGCTCGCAGGTCGGCACCATGTTCGCCACCAAGGAGAAGGGTCCCCGTTATCTCGAAATGACAGAGGGCTACTGCACACGCGTTGCTCTGAACAAGGACAACGAGATTATCGGCTATGAGTTCGTGAGCCTCGGCAAGATGATGGACTTCATCAAGGGCGGCATGGACGCGAACGAAGCGCTTGAAAAGGCGAAGGGTCACTACGGCCAGTTTGACAACGCGGCAAAATACATCGACCCGCGCAAAGAATAAGGAGGTGTGCAGAATGAGCTTATTTGAAAACTACGACAGAAGAATCGAAAAAATCAACGGCGTTCTCGCTCAGTACGGCATCGAGAGCGTAGAGGAGAGCCGCGAAATCTGCAAGGCGGCAGGCTTTGACCCCTATGAAATCGCAAAAGGCATTCAGCCCATCTGCTTTGAAAACGTATGCTGGGCTTACTGCGTCGGCGCTGCCATCGCGCTGAAGGCAGGCGCAAAGAACGCTGAGGAGGCTGCCAAGTATATCGGCATCGGTCTCCAGAGCTTCTGCATCGACGGCTCCGTTGCCGAAAACCGCAAGGTTGGTCTCGGCCACGGCAACCTCGCAGCCATGCTGCTTTCCAACGAAACCAAGTGCTTCGCGTTCCTCGCAGGTCACGAGTCCTTTGCGGCGGCTGAGGGCGCTATCGGTATCGTCAGAAACGCCAACAAGGTGCGTGAGCAGCCCCTGCGCGTTATCCTCAACGGTCTCGGCAAGGACGCTGCGCAGATTATCTCCAGAATCAACGGCTTCACCTATGTGCAGACGCAGTTTGACTACTTCTCGGGCGAGCTGACCATCGTCAAGGAGACCGCTTATTCCGACGGCGAGCGCGCCAATGTTCGCTGCTACGGCGCCGACGACGTCCGCGAAGGCGTTGCCATCATGCACAAAGAGGGCGTTGACGTTTCCATCACCGGTAACTCCACCAACCCCACCAGATTCCAGCACCCCGTTGCCGGCACCTACAAAAAGGAATGCGTCGAGCAGGGCAAGAAGTACTTCTCCGTTGCCTCCGGCGGCGGCACCGGCAGAACCCTCCATCCCGACAACATGGCGGCAGGTCCTGCTTCCTACGGCATGACCGACACCATGGGCCGTATGCACTCCGACGCGCAGTTCGCAGGCTCCTCCTCCGTTCCGGCGCACGTTGAGATGATGGGCTTCCTCGGCATGGGCAACAACCCGATGGTTGGCGCTACCGT
>CAMJOD010000144.1 GCA_946407465.1 uncultured Clostridia bacterium | reverse complement strand
CGTGACGCTGGCCTTAAAACTCCGTGCAAGTGGACTTTTTGATGCGTGATTTACAGTTAATATGTTTTGCAGTTTTGACCGCGTTACTTCATCGACACGAACGCCTAAGCTCTGTCTGTCCGCGCGAATACGCTTGTCGAGCGCCCAAAATTTTTCGGATGCAGACGTATCACCATTGAGAAGTTCGGCGTATTCCTTAATCAGCCGCTCCATATATGCTTCCTGCCATTCAGGCAGCTTTTCACGGAACAGCTTCCAATCTTTCTCCTTAAACGGATACATATTTTTTCCTCCTGTCACACACCGAATAAATCTTCCAGTTGCGTATCTTTTAGTATTCTGCCGCTCGGCTTATCGACGTTCGCGAGCATGCTTTCTATGCGACTTGAAATCACAACGTCCACAAATCTGTCGGCATCAATACCGCGCAGCGAGAAGAACAGCAGCGGTTCCTCATCAAGCCTTGCGCCGACGCCGTAAAGACTTGCCGCGACGTGCTTGCACATCACCGCCCAGTCGGGGCAGGAGCAGGAAAAAGAGATTTCACGCGGCTTGGGGAACAGACCGCCTTCGTCCAAAAAGACTTCCTTTAATTCCTTGGGAAAATCGCCGTTCACCAGTTGGTCGAGCGTTTCCACGCGCGTGCCGCATTTGCCGGTAATTTCCTCAATGCGCTGCTCAGACAGCGGACTGATGCGAATTTCCACCTTGTAGGGCGTTTTTCGGGTGCCTTGCACCCGCGCCGCGATTTTGCCCTTTTTGATTTGCAAATCTATCACCGCACCGGTGCGGACATAGCGCCTGCCGCGCGGCAGTCTGGTGTCAAAGTCGGCGTAGCGCTCCAGATTTTGGCACCATGCCCTTCCCCACCAGCTGTTGGCAATCTGACGGGATTTTATCACAACCGGGTGCAGCGTCTGTCCCTTTGCCGCCGCTTTTTTGCGCGAATTCTTCGCGTTTTCCTTCAGCTCTTCCTCGGTGGGCTGCGGATAATTCATCTCGTTCCAATAGCGCGCCATGCTTACACCTCCAGTCGCAGGAGCTTCATCAGCTCGTCATTGCTCATTTCCGTAATCCAGTTTTCGCCGCCTGAACCAATCACATTTTCTGCAAGCTCCTTTTTGGAGGAAATCAGCGCGTCGATTTTCTCCTCCACCGAACCCTTGCAGACAAATTTATGCACCATCACATTTTTGTCCTGACCGATACGGAACGCGCGGTCGGTCGCCTGATTCTCCACCGACGGATTCCACCAGCGGTCAAAGTGAATAACGTGGTTCGCCTTGGTGAGATTCAGTCCGGTGCCGCCTGCTTTGACGGACAGCACCAGATACGGCACGTAGCTATCGCTCTGGAACCGCTCCACAATCGCGCTGCGCTCCTTGACCGGAACGCCGCCGTGAATCACGCCGCCGCGTCTGCCGAACACCTCGGCGAGATAATCGTCTAAATGACCGGTCAGCTCCCTAAACTGCGTGAACACCAGCATACGCTCACGTTTTTCGGCAATCGTCTGCGCCAACTGCCGTAACAGCTCAAACTTGCCGCTCTGCGCCGGACTGTACTCCTCGGTGCCGAGATACTGGTCGGGATGGTTGCAGATTTGCTTGAGGTGCAGCAGCAAAGCAAGCACAATGCCGCGCCGCTGCATACCGTCGCTGTTTTCCACCTTTTCCGCTGTCTCGGCAAGCAGCTTGCGGTAGAGCACCGTCTGCTTGGGAGAGAGGGTGACATAATCGAGCTGCTCCAACTTGTCGGGCAAATCGGAAATAATCTTTTTATCGGTTTTAACGCGCCGCAGCAAAAACGGCGCTATCATATTTTTCAGCTTGGCATAACCCTCCGGGTTCTGCTCCAAGCCGCGGCAAAAGCTGCGGAATTCCTCCATGCTGCCGAGCAAGCCCTTGTTGAGAAAGTCGAACAGCGACCAGAGGTTGGACAAATCGTTTTCTATCGGCGTGCCGGTCATGGCAATGCGCATACGGCTTTTGAGCTTTTTAATCTGCCGCGTCTGTTTTGCGGCAGGATTTTTTATCGCCTGCGCTTCGTCCAAAATAATACAATCCCACAGCGGCGCTTCGAGCGCTTCCATCGACATTGCCATGCGGTAGGTGGTAACGTTCAAAAAAGCAGCGGACTGCGCAAATCTGTCGGATAGTGTTGCCGCGTGTGCGCCATGCAGAATTTCAACGGACAAATCCGGCGTGAACCGCGCCGCTTCCTTTTGCCAGTTGCCGAGAAGCGAAGCAGGCACAATCAGCAGAACCCTTCCATTCGGCTTTTGCGCTTTGAGCGCTTCCAAAAACGCCAAAATCTGCACGGTTTTGCCGAGTCCCATATCGTCTGCGAGACACGCACCGAAGCCGAGCCGATTCATTTGCAGCAGCCATTGGTAGCCTACCTCCTGATACGGACGCAGCTCACCGCTGAAACCGTCGGGAACGCCGATACTCTTTTGCTTGCGCGGATTGCGCAGACTTTTCAGCAAGCCGCCCAGCCACTTGCCGTTGGTGACAACCGGTGCGTTGTCCTCTTCGTCGTACGCATAATGCAATTCCGACCGCAGCGCTTCGAGCAAGGTAACATCGCCGTCATACCGCTTCATTTCGGCGAGCAGCCGTTTCAGCTTTTCGTGGTTGACCTCCACCCACTTGCCTTTAATAAACGACAAGCCTTCGGTTTGGGTGAGCAAATCGCGAATTTCCTCCTCCGTCAGCGGCACGCCGCCGAGCGTCAGAGACGGCGCCATATGTAACAAAGCATCCACGCCGAGCAGCGAGGGCTTTTCCTCGCCCATCTTCACTGTCACCGCGAACGCGTTATAGCGCTTTTTCCACCAATTCGGAATGCGGCACAGAATACCGCAGCTCTCTATCGCGGTCACATCACTTAAGAATTGATACGCTTCGTCCGCCGTCAGTCCCAGCGGATGAAACAGCTCGCCGCTTTCCATGAATCCGCCAATCAGCGCCGAAACCTCCGCCGCCTTGTTCAGACACGACAGCAGCTCCAGCAGCTTGGAGCGCTCGTCGCGGTACTCGGTCAGCGCGTATTGCAGCGGCACATGGCGCACGCGTCCGCCGTCCCCTTTGGTGGCATAGGTCGCCAAAAACGCAAAGGGAAACTCGCCCTCATGATTCTCCACCAAATGAAAAAAGACGCGCTCAGGAACATGAAGCTTCTGGTTTTTCTCCGCAAAATAAAGCGAAACCTTTCCGGAACAGCCTTTGATTTGCTTGGCAAAAACCGCTAACAGCTTGCGGTACTGCCGCTTCACCCATGTACGCGTCACAAATTCCGCGCCCAATACAAATGGCACGGAATCGAGTAATAGTTCAATTGTTTCTTCCCTCGGCACAAGCTCCGTTTTCTCGCGGCTCAGCTCCAAACCGGAGGTATTGACAAGCGCCTCCACAAAGCTCTCCGCCACCTGAAACAAGAAAACGCCTGCCGCGTCAAAGCATTCCGGTCGCTCCAGAAACGCCAGCTCATACAGCGCTTCATACGGGGCCTTCGCGAAGTCGCCAGCTAACGCCTGTGTCTCTTTTTCGGCATATAACATATCGTCAACACGGAACCCGTCCTTTGTCAGCAAAAACTGTAATTTTTCCATTCTATCCCCACCACATCAGTATTGTCTATACATTTCCAAGAGATAGTATACGTTATTATACGGTGTAATGCAAGACCGATAAAGGATTCTCTTAGAATAATTATATAGCACTTTCATTCACCTCATATTATAAGTCTCCATCAAAATACTATTGGCGAAAGCACCGTTAGATTGATTCGTTTTTTGAACGGAGAGTTTCAAGACACTTACGCAGATTTATTTTGGAAATTTGACAACAATACATCTGCTGTTTTACACCAAAGAATCGCGTTAATTGCATTGTTTTGTATCCCGACATTGAGTTACGTGAAGGCGGCAAAGCGATGCAGCGCATTCTTGCAGCGGAACTGCTGTTCTGCAATGATAAATATCTCCGGGGACCGGATACGAATGTAAACCATAATGATTTGGATATGCTGTGGAGGTGTTTGCAAAAGTGCCGTAGTTAAGCATCTTTGCCCAATCGTGAAAATGCGTTGCATATCCTGCAAATGCACTGCACGGAATATACCGATTATATCATGAATTTGAATATGCGTTATGATTATACCGCGTGCGCGGCATATGCAGCAATCATTGCCAAAATAATAGTCAAAAATCGAAACTTCTGCGAAAGTGTATAATCGTTGCGTTTTTTGAAAAATCCTATTTCGAACATATATGTGCATTTTCAACAAGATC
>CAMJOD010000143.1 GCA_946407465.1 uncultured Clostridia bacterium | reverse complement strand
TCAAAGTCATTACGGGTTTCTTTCTTTTCGTTGTTTAATTTTCAAGGTCCTTTGTTCAGTTTGTATAAAAGAAGCTCAATACTTTTGTGAGGTTTTCACATTCGCGTTGGCGTTTCTCTCAACCGAACATGTGCTATTATAATACCTTTCGCAACAAAAGTCAAGGGTTTTTTTGAAATTTTTTCAAATTTTTTTCGTTTATTTTTCCGGTTGTGTTTTTTGCTTCCATTCTTCCGTTTTTTTACTATATATAGTATGTCGCTTTAACATGTTATCAAATGTAAGTATATATAGATGCAGCTCCTTCACGCGGTTATCGGTTCAAAAGGTCAGAAAAAAATTGAAGGCGGATTGTCCCGCAACCCGCCTTTTTCTGATTATTTTTTAAATTCCTTGAATTTGTCAATGACTTCCTGACGCTTGGTATAATTCTCGTCGGTATCCTTGGTATCGTCCTTGATGGAGGTATCGTTATACACCATCAGATATTTGCCGTTGGAGGACAGATAAACGCTGTCAACCTTGTCGCCGAACAAATTCTTGAAGCTGCCGTCGTTTTTGACGGAGCTGAGCACCTCGTCCGCCGTGGCGTTGGACTTAGACAAATCGAACTCATAAAGCTCAATGGTAGCGTTTTTGGTATGCTGGGCATTGAAGCGTCTGCCCTGCTTGGCGCCAATCAGGTCGGCGCGCATCTCGGTGTAGGTGACGCCCTTGTTCTTTTCGAGAGGGTTGATGTAGCCCCAAGCGGAAAGATAGTTGAGCAAATCGTCGTATGTATCCTTATAAGCGTCAGCGGATTTGTTGGTTGCCTCGTCGCCGGTCGCCGTAATCTGAGGACCGCCGCAGCCTGCGCATACCGCTGCGAACATGCCAAGACAAAGAAGAAGTGCTATGATTTTTTTCATAATTCATGTCCTTTCACAAAAACTAAGGGGCAGCACTTTTGCGTGCTACCCCTTATTATAGCGTATTCTTTTGAATAAATCAATTCTTTTTCCGAAAAAAATCGGTCTAAAGTTGCGCTCTTGCCGTTTTTTTATGATTCTTTTATTTGGCGCGCTGAATTGTCAGGCTGTCAATGGCTTCGACCTGTTCGGTGCGGTCAACGCTGAGCTTATCCTCGCTGCCGAGCGCGATACCTGCCATTTTGAGTGCGTCCTCCACGGTGCCGCAGGCGAGCATGACGGTTCTTGTTTTGCCGTCATCGGTCAGCTCGACCGCCTTGGCGTCGCGCACCGTCACCACCATATAGGGCGTGACCTTTTCCGTCTTGCCGGGCAGCACAATTTGATTGTCGTTTAACATTATATTAGAAACGCGCAGCAGCTCCTCCACGGTTTCGCCCGAAAACAGGGTTGTTTTTTGCTTGCCGTTCACGTCGAGCACGACCTTTTTGGGGGCGGACGCCTCGGTGGTTGCCTGAATCTTTATCTCCGTCGGAGCGGAAGCACCGGCGATAGCCGCCGCGACCGTGACCAGTGAGCAGCACGCCATGAGTGTGACAACAGAAATGCCGCAGAACAACTGTACAAACCGTTTTTTGTCTGAAAAAATCGTCATTACAGATTCTCCTTTCAGGTTTGTATCATATTGTAACCTATTTTCTTGTCAATGTCAAACGAAAACAAACGGCACTTTTTGTGCAACTTAACTATCAAATTGTGTAATAATCCATAGAATTAGCATTTTCAGGCAAGTTTATTGACCCGATATTCTAAAACAATCTGTGCAATTTGTCAGAATTGAAAAGTATCAACTTTTTTACCATTTTATGACGCGGTTGTAATTAATCATAGAACAGAAGTAATATTTTTGTTTATTTTAATTGTTTTCCTGATATGCCTTGCGCACGGCGATGGCGAGCTGGTCGGCGCAGGAGGTCGGCCGTCTGCCGCAGGTGTTGCCGCGCAGCTTTTCCTCAATCTGCTCCACAGTCATGCCGTCCACCAGCTTGGAGATAGCTTTCAGGTTGCCGTTGCAGCCGCCTGTAAATTTGATGTTGCGCACCACGTTTCCGTTGATGTCAAAGTTGATTTCCATCGGGCACACGCCTCTGGGTCTGTATGAATAGCGCATAATCCGTTCTCCTTTTCATTTATTTTCTTCATTATAACGCGAAAAAATTTTTTGTCAATGTATTTTTCGCTTCATCAAACAAGGGAACATGTCAGAGCGGCACGTTCCCTTGCGGTATGGTTGACTTTTTTAATTAATCGAGATAAGCGGCGCCGATGATACCCGCGTCGTTGCCGAGAGTGGCTTTGCAGATAACGGTTTGCTTGTCGTTGTGCTTGGTGTAGCGCTCGCGCTCAACAAACGCGCGAACGGGTCCGAGCAGGTTTTCGCCCTGGTTGGAAACACCGCCGCCGACACACAGCACGTCGGGCTGGAAAATATTGATGATATTGACCAGACCGGTTGCCAGATAAGCAACATACTCCTCCACGACTTCTTTTGCGGCGGGGTCGCCGTCCTCCATCGCGTCAAAGGCGGTTTTTCCGTTGACCTTATTAATATCGCCGTCGCACAGCTTGAGCATGTAGCTGTAGTCGAGCTTTTCGGACAAGATTTTCTGCTTGGTCATGTTGATCAGACCGGTTGCGGACGCGTAGGTCTCCCAGCAGCCCTTTCTGCCGCAGGCGCACTCCTTGCCGTCCTTGACGATAACCATATGACCGAGCTCAGCGCCGGCATAGTTGGAGCCGCTGTAGATTTTGCCGTTGATGATAATACCGCCGCCGACGCCGGTGCCGAGGGTGATGGCAATTGCGTTCTTGGCGCCCTTTGCGCTGCCGGCGAGATATTCGCCCAGAGCAGCCGCGTTGGCGTCGTTCTCAATCACAACCTTTTTGTCCAAACGCTCCTGCATCATCTTGACAACCTCCCAGTTATGGAAGAAGAGGTTAGCAGAATACTCAATAACGCCTGTTTTGGGATTTACCGCACCCGGAACGCCGATGCCGATGCTTGTCACCTCGTCCATGGTAATCTTTGCTTTTTCCACAGCCTTGAGCGCAACCTCAGCCATGCTGTCGCAAATCTCACTCTCGGGACGGGGAACATTGGTTTTGCAGCTTGCGCGCGCGATAATCTTATATTTCTCGTCAACGACGCCTGCCACAATATTCGTGCCGCCCAGGTCAATACCTAATCTGTACATAGAAAACACTCCTTATTCAACGTTCTTGACGTTTTTATTCCCCTATATCATACCATAATTATTAACATAATGCAATATAATATTTTTGATTTTTTATGTAAAAAGTATACTTTCCGGTAGAGTTGAGAGTTGAGATTTGAGAGTTAAGAGTTAAGAGTTAAGAGTTGAGTTTTGGTCGGGACGGACAACGCGGCGGCGCCGATACGTCGGCGACCCGAATGAATCAATAGGGAGCGAAATTTAATTCATAATTCACTCAACTTTCCCACATGAATAAAAGGCAGTAAAAAGCGCAACTCATGATGCTAATTCGTAGGGGAGACCCTTGCGGTCTCCCGAGCAACGCCTTCCACACCATTAAACGTTGCGGTATTTAGATGAAATCCTGCCGCTACTGCCGGACAGCCGCAAGGGCTGTCCCTACAATTTGTTCTCGTAAGTATCTGCGAATTTGAAGTGGGAAAGTTGAGTAATTCATAATTCATAATTCATAATTCATAATTCATATTTCTGCTCACTCAAGCTATGCTGAAAAAAAGAGCCACCTCCCTACGGAGATGACTCTCTTGATTTATGCACGCGGCATTATAAACGGGTGTGGGCAAAGCCCACCCTTATCTCAACTCTCAACTCTCAACTCTCAACTCTCAACTCTCAACTCTAACTTAACCGTTGTACGAATAGTTGGGCGCTTCCTTTGTGATTTGAATATCGTGCGGATGGCTCTCTCTCAGACCCGCACCGGAGATGCGGACAAAGTGCGCCTTTTCGTGCAGCTCCTCAATGGTGGCGCAGCCGGTGTAGCCCATGCCTGCCTTCAAGCCGCCCATCAGCTGATAAACCGTGTCGGAGAGCAGTCCCTTGTAGGGAACGCGGCCCTCGACGCCTTCGGGAACGAACTTGCGGTTGCTTGCCTGGAAGTAGCGATCGGCGCTGCCCTTGCCCATGGCGCCGAGGCTGCCCATGCCGCGATAGACCTTGAACTGTCTGCCCTGATAGATTTCCTTTTCGCCGGGGCTTTCCTCACAGCCTGCCACGAGGGAACCGACCATCACGACGCTGCCGCCTGCGGCAAGTGCCTTGACAATATCGCCGCTGTATTTGATGCCGCCGTCGGCGATAACGGGAATGCC
>CAMJOD010000142.1 GCA_946407465.1 uncultured Clostridia bacterium | reverse complement strand
AGTATGACAGATAAATCCACGTTTTGCAAGTCAGGGGTCACTTCATATTATCTAAAAAATCATTCCCGATTTCTTCAATGCTTTTTTAATGTTCATCCAATTCTTAGGGTCAAAATCCTTCTCCTTCAAGTCCAAACCGACTCCGGCGCGGATTTTTTCACCGTCATAGTGAGCAGCAATCGGGAGCAGGGACAGATCAAGCTCGATATCGTGGCCGCCGATGATCGGAACGTCGCTCGGTATGGATATTTCAAAGGAATCCTCCATTTTCAGCTCAAAATCGGAATTGTTATACGGTTTGTAGGGAATTTTTTCAACAACAGGCAGCTTTTTTTCCGGCGGTTCGTAGCTGTCGATGCCTATAAATGATATCCTCGGACGGTGCTCTGTGTACGCCTGCGCGGTTGAGCCTGAATAACCGAAAACATTCTTTAATGAGTCGGCAAAACTAAAAGCATTGTCTGCAATTGCGGTAGTGGGCGAATAGAAGGTAGCGGAGTAGAGGCCTTTTGCCCACTCAAAAGCACATTCGCCAACACGGGTAACAGAGGGCGGAAACTCCACCGCGGCAAGCTTATCGCAACCACTAAACATATAGGGAACGATTTCCTCAACGCCGTTTTCTATGGTGACGCTTTCCAGTTGTTTACACACCCCAAAAATGCGTTGACCGACGTTGTCCGGCTCTTCAAACCGGGCGCCCTTGGGAAGGGTTATTTCGGTCAGTGCGGAGCCGGAAAACGCGCCGTGGCAGAGGGTCACGTTTTCTGGCAGCGCAATATGCTCTAACCCACCGGTAAAGTAAAAAGCGTACCGGCCGATGCGCTTCACGGAGGAGGGAAGATCGACCTGCTTTACATTTGCAGAGGCAAGCAGATAATCGGGAACCTCGGTCGTTCCGTCGGCAAAATACACAGCTTGGATTTTGCTGTTTGAGAAAGCGCCGGAATGTAAATCATTCGGCAAGTACCGCAAGCCGAGCGGCAAATAAACGGCGGAAAATGTGCAAGCGTCGAAAGAACTCACATGAAGCGTGACGTTTTCCGGCAGCACAAGCGGCTCCCTGACCGTCACCCCAACGAAAGCATCGGCAGCTATATCCACGACCGTAGACGGGATCTCCAGTCTGCCGACGTGCGGGTCAATGAGTCCGCCGCCAAAAATGTACCTACCGAGGTATTTGACCGGAAGACCGTCGATCGTTTCCGGTATGATAATATCGTTCGGGGTAATGGTGGTGGTGTGTGTGATGATAATGGCGTTGTCGTCGGTGTGATAGTATTCCAAAATACCGTATGTTTTTTTCTCACCCACCGACGTGCCTGCGCCCGTGCTGTCCGCAGAAGCAGCGGCGACGTCCGCGCCGTTCAGCCCGACGGCGTTCGCCGTAAAGGGCGCGGTCGTGACAATGCCGGCAAGCAGCGCCAAGCACATGACGACCGAAAGAATTCGTTTGCATTTTTTCATTCTGATCTCTCCTCAAATTTTTTGTTGCCGAAACCTCGCAACCATCAAAATGATAATATCACAAACGCTCCTATAATACAAGACAATCAGACAAAAAAGGACAACATTTTTTCATCATGCTGTCCTTTCTAACTCTAATCTATATCGTGATGATGCGCGGCAGGGAATTGTTAGATCCTTAAATCCTGACCGTATACTCGCTGACGGCAAGCACCGTCTCGCCGTCAATCTGCAAGGCGACCGGACGGTCAAAGCGCACGGTGATCTTCTTGCCCTTCATCACATGAACAATACTTTTTTTGATATGCTCGCCCTTGAAGATGGTCGGAAAATCCATCAGCGTGCGGAGCTTGCCTGCGCCGTTCATCACCATGCAGGTGACCTTGCGGTCGGCTGCCAGTCTGTCCTGGTGCGGCGTCGCCATCATGCCGCCGCCGTAAAAGCGTCCCTTCATGGTCGGCGCCAGCCACGCCTTTTTGAAGGTGTAGGTCTCGCCGTCCACAACGACCTCGGCGTTGGTGGGCTTGTAGCGGAACAAGAGTCCCTTGATGGCAATAGCGGTGTAGTTGATGGGCTTGTCGGACTTTTCGCGCAGGCGGTCGCCCTCCTCGCAGCAGTAGCCGTCGATGCCGTAGCCGACGCCGTTGATGAATTTGCAGGTTTTGCCCTTGACCGTGACGGTGGGCAGGTTCTTGATGTAGCGGTTGATCTGCGCCGGTGCGTCGCCGGGCTTTTTGCCGAGGTCAGTCCAGAAGTCGTTGCCGCTGCCTGCCGGAAAATAAAAAATCTTGTTGGTCAGGCTGTCGCAGTCCGCATGATTGATCAGGTAGTTGAGCGTGCCGTCGCCGCCGCAGACGCACACCTCGTCCTCGGGCTGCAAGCCTGCAAAAAAGCCGGCGTAATCATCCAGCTCACGCGCGTTGACAAAGGTCAGCTCGCGGTTTGCCCAATGCGTTTTGAGCTGCTCCGCCGTGGTCTGTCCCTTGCCGTTGTTGGACAGCTTATTGTACAAAACATAGGTTTTCATTATTTTGCTTCTCCCCTCAGATTTTTGAGCATGATGTCGCGCACCTTGTCGCCCAGCACGGCGGTCTTGGTCTGCCTGACCTCCGCGGCGTCCAGCACTTCCGCCACGTCGATATAGACATGGCTGCGGTGCAGCGGATAGTTCTTTTGGATTTCGTAGGTGCCGCGCACCGTCACCACGACCACCGGCACCTGCGCCTTTTGCGCAATCTTGAACATCGCATTGTGAAAGGGCAGCAAGCCCTCGCCGTAGTTGCGCGTTCCCTCGGGATAGACCGCCACGGTCGCCACGTCGCGCTTGAGCAAATCGACGGCGCGGTTGATGGTTTTGACAGCGTTGCGCGGATTTTCGCGGTCAATCGGCATAAAGCAAAGGCGGTGAATCAGCCTGCCGAACACCGGCACCTTGAAGTTCTCGGGCTTGGAGATAAACGCGATCTGACAGTCGCCGAACACCAGCCAAGACAAAATCGGGTCGAACTTGGAGCGATGGTTGCTCACCATCAAAAACCGTCCCTTGGGCAGCTTCTCCATGCCCGTGACATGCAGCTTGATGCGAATCAGCTTGGTCGCCCAAAAGGTGGCGCTATTGAGCAAAAAGCGGTAGTAGCGGCTCTCCTGCTCATATTCCCTGTTCATATCCACCAGCGCGGCACTGATAATCAGCAGCAAAATATAGGCGAGCACCACCGCTACACAGCCGAACAGCACCCATAATAGTATCAGCCAAACCACAATAACACCTCATTTTTTATCATATAATATTATTATACATAATTCGACGCAAAACGTCAACGGTATTGTGCGCCCAAAACGTTTCCGAAAAAAATTGCGCAGCAAAAAAGCCGGCTCGCTCGGAACCGGCTTTATGTATATGCGTATGTTACGCCTTTTTGTACATCTTTTCGTAATAATTCATGTAGTCACCGGAGGTGATTTTGTTCATCCACGCCTCGTTTTGGAGATACCATTCGATTGTCTCGGCAATTCCCTGCTCAAAGGTGTAGGCAGGCGCCCAGCCAAGCTGCGTGGTGATTTTGGTGTTGCAAATCGCGTAGCGGCGGTCGTGACCCGGACGGTCCTTGACATACTGAATCAAGTCCTCGCTCTTGCCGAGGGTCTTGATGATGAGCTTGACGATTTCGATGTTCGCTTTTTCGTTGTTGCCGCCGATGTTGTAGACCTCGCCGTCAGCGCCCTTGTGCAGCACGGTGTCGATTGCGGCGCAGTGGTCGGAAACATGCAGCCAGTCGCGGATTTGCATGCCGTCGCCGTAAACGGGCAAGGGCTTTTCGGTCTTGCAGTTGTTAATCATCAGCGGAATCAGCTTTTCGGGGAACTGATAAGGGCCGTAGTTGTTGGAGCAGCGCGTGATGTTGACGGGCATGCCGAACGTCTCGTGATAGGCTCTCACCACCATGTCGGCGCTCGCCTTGGACGCGGAATAAGGGCTGTTGGGCGAGAGCGGCGTGGTCTCCTCAAACATGCCGGTCTTGCCGAGTGCGCCGTACACCTCGTCGGTCGAAACCTGCAAATACTTGACGCCGTCTTTGTAATCGCGCGCATACTTGTCGTCGGGCGCAAGCTTCCAAAAACGCTTTGCCACGTCGAGCAGCGTCTGGGTGCCGATGACATTGGTCGTCAAAAAGATTTCCGGCTCGGTGATGGAGCGGTCAACGTGACTCTCCGCCGCAAAGTTGACAACGGTGTCGATGTCGTACTTTTCAAAAATTTCGGTCAGCGCGGCTCTGTCGCGTATATCCGCCTTGACAAAGGTATAGCGCGGATCGTTTTCGACGTCGCGAAGGTTATCGAGATTGCCGGCGTAGGTCAGCGCGTCGATGTTGATGATATTGTAGTCGTGATTTTTGAGCATATGATGGACGAAGTTGGAGCCGATAAAGCCCGCGCCGCCCGTTACCA
>CAMJOD010000141.1 GCA_946407465.1 uncultured Clostridia bacterium | reverse complement strand
CACAGACCTTGTCGTCGTGACCGTAGCCGCCGATCATGCTGCGGTCAAAGCCGATATCCTTCGCCTTGAAGGACGGTACCAGACACAGCTCCGCCGAGAGAAAATCGCTCTCGGTAATGCCGTATTTTTCGTTGAGAATCGCCATGACATTGAGCTTGACAAGCTCCTTTTCGTCCTCCGCCTCGGGATAGGGACGCGAGCCGACCAAGATGTTCAAATCCTCGCCGGTGAACGCCTTTGCCATGGGCTTTGTCACCTGCTCCTGCGCCAAATGCGGCAGCAGGTCGGTTACACAGAAGCAGCTTTCGTTTTCTTCGTCACCCCACTTGACCTCCACGCGCGTGCCGTCGAGCTTGACGACAACGCCGTGCAGCGTCAGCGGAACTGCCGTCCACTGGTATTTCTTCATGCCGCCGTAATAGTGCGTCTTGAACAGCGCCAAACCGGAGGCTTCGTAGAGCGGATTGGGCTTGAGGTCGATGCGCGGCGAATCAATGTGCGCAATCGCCAGACGGGCGCCGTTTTTGACGCCGTTTTTGCCGATAACCGCAAGTGCCACCGCCTTGCCTCTGTTGACATAATAGACCTTGTCGCCTGCTTTGTATGCCTTTTCGGCGTCAAACGGAACAAATCCTGCCTTTTCAGCTGCTGCGACGGTGTAGGCGACCGCCTCACGCTCGACGGGAGAAGCGTTCAAAAACGCCTTGTAGCCCTCGCAAAAATCGTCAGCCGCCTTGATTTCCTCCGGCGATAACGTCTTGACGCCCTTCGGCTCATACATCAGCTGCTCACGGAGCAGCGCTGTCTTTGTTTTTTCTTCTGCCATAACAATCGTTTCCTTTCTATATGTATATCAAACGAGCTTAATCGTACAATTCGTGATACTTTTCCTTGGTGCTTTCAACGCGCTCCACATAGCTGCGCGTCTCTTCAAAGGGGATCTTTTCCACAATCAGCGTCTTGCCGTCCGGGCTGATTTCGGGATTGGCAAGCCACGCGTAGACGTTGCCGGGACCGGCGTTGTAGGCGGCAACGGCACACCTTTCGTCGCCGAAGTCGTTGAGAAGGTCGCGCAAAATCGCGCAGCCGTATTTGATATTGACCGACGGCTCAAACAAATCCTCCACGGTGTATTTGCCCTCCTCGCCGCGCATGCTCATATAGAGGTCGAGCGTGTCGGCAGTGATCTGCATCAGACCATAAGCGCCGGCAGGCGACTCCGCTTCGGGATTAAAGCTGCTCTCGGTGCGCATGACCGCATAGACGAGCGCCGGATCCAAATCAAACTCCTTGGCGTATTTTTCAACATATTCGCTGTAGCTGAGCGGATACTGCGCGTTTTGGACGCGCTGCTTGATGTCTTGGTGATAATTGGAGGCAAAAAATACCGCCGCCGCCAAGACAACCGCAAGCACGATGCCCCAGACAATCGCGCCGATTTTGGTATTCTTTTTGTTGTTTCGTTGTGTCTGCTTTTGTGTGTCACGGCGTTGCGCCATTACCTCACCTCTTGTTTGACGGCACAAAGCACCTGTGCGGCTGCCTGCCGCAGCGCTGCTTCGTCCGCGTTGTTTTCTATGATATAATCAGCGTTTTGGCGAAAGAACGCCTCGCTGTGCTGCGCCTTTATGCGCGCGTCCGCCTGCTCGGGCGACAGACCGTCACGGCGGATAATGCGTTCCCTGCGCACGGCTTCGTCCGCCACGACCGCTATCACGCAGTCACAAATCGCGTCGCCGTTGGCTTCAAAGAGCTGCGGCGCGTCATACACCACCAAGCCCTGCGCCTGCTTGAGCTGTCGAAACAGCGCGGCGGTCACAAACGGATGCACCAGCTCGCCCAGCAGCGCGGTGTTGTCCGCTGTGGCAAAGGCGCGCCGTGCCAGCAATTTGCGGTCAAGCGTGCCGTCGTGGGCTATAATATCCGCGCCAAAGCACGCGGCAACAGTTTTCAGACACGGCGAACCGGCGGTGTAGAGCTGCGCGACAATGGCGTCCGCGTCAATGACCGTCGCGCCGTTTGCGGCAAAAAAACGTGAAACGGTGCTTTTTCCGGCGCCGCTCTGTCCCGTCAGTCCGATCAGCTTATAGCGACGCAAGGTCAATCACCTCAAATCCGGCTGCGCGAATCAGCCGGTTGTAGACCGCCAGCCCAACGCCCTCGGTGGACGGCAAGCGCGAATAAACCGTGTGTACCGTCGGGTTTTCGTCCATGCGCCGCAGGCAGTCAAACAGATGCCGCGCATGCGTCAGATAGTCGCCGCGCCTGCCGAGCGAGACGGTTTTGGTGCGCAGCAGGAGCAAATCCTCATCACAGCAGAGAGCGCAGACGTCGTCCGCCGCGTGCGCGTTGATGTAGTCGATAAACGCGTCGTCGCTGCCCTTTAGGAGCAACACGTTCGCCTTGGGCGCGTAGTGCTTGTATTTCATGCCGGGACTCGCCGCCACAGCGCCCTCGGCAAGCCGGTGCAGCACCGCGTCGTCCACCTCGACCTCGCCGAGCACCTCGCGCAGCTCCTCCACGGTTACGCCGCCGGGCCGCAGCACACGCGGCGTTTCGGTCGCCAGCGTGATGACGGTGCTCTCCACGCCGACCTCGCTCGCGCCGCCGTCGAGCACCGCGTCAATTCTGCCGTCCATATCGTTGAGCACATGCCGCGCCGTGGTAGGACTGGGTGAGCCGGAGAGATTCGCCGACGGCGCCGCCAGCGGTGTGTTTGCCGCTTTGATAATCGCCTGCGCCACCGGATGGCTCGGAAAACGGATGGCAACCGTGTCCAGTCCTGCCGAAACCTCACGCGGCACCACGTCCGTCCGCTTCATAATCATCGTCAGCGGCCCCGGCCAAAACGCCTTGGCGAGCTTTTCGGCACTTGCGGGAATTTCCTTTGCCAAGCCAAACCGCTTGATATCGGCAAAATCGGCGATATGCACGATGAGCGGATTGTCCATCGGTCTGCCCTTCGCCTCAAAAATCTTTGCGACAGCCGCTCCGTTGAGCGCGTCCGCCGCCAGTCCGTAGACCGTTTCGGTGGGAATCCCAACCACGCCGCCGTTTTGCAGTATTTCGGCGGCAACATCTATTTGATTTGCGTCTAATACCAGTGTTTTCATCAGCTCTGCGCCATGCTTTCCTTAAGCTTTTCGGCGCGGTCGGCTGTCACCAGCGCGTCGATGACCTCGTCGAGATTGCCGTTTAAAATATCCTCTAATTTGTAGAGCGTCAAGCCGATGCGATGGTCGGTCAGTCTGCCCTGCGGATAGTTGTAGGTGCGGATGCGCTCGCTGCGGTCGCCGGTGCCGACCTGCGATTTTCTGTCGGCGGCAATCTCACTCGCCTGCGCGTCCTGCTTCTCCTTTAACAGACGGCTTTTGAGCACCTTGAGCGCCTTGTCCTTGTTCTTGTACTGGCTGCGCTCGTCCTGACATTCCACCACCGTACCCGTGGGCAGGTGCGTAATGCGAATGGCAGAGCTGGTTTTGTTGATATGCTGACCGCCGGCGCCGCTGGAACGAAAGGTGTCGATTTTGAGGTCTGCCGGATTAATCTCCAGCTCCACATCCTCCGCCTCGGGCAAAACCGCCACCGTGGTGGTGGAGGTGTGTACGCGTCCCTGGCTCTCGGTCTCGGGCACGCGCTGCACACGATGGACGCCACTCTCGTATTTGAAACGCGAATAAGCGCCCTCGCCGTTGACCATAAAGGAAATCTCCTTGTAACCGCCCAGCTCAGTCTCGTTCGCGTTGATAATCTCGATTTTGTAGCCGCGCTTTTCGGCGTACATGGAATACATGCGGAACAACACAGCCGAAAACAGCGCGCTTTCCTCGCCGCCGGCGCCGCCGCGTATCTCTATAATAACATTGCGCTCGTCGTTGGGATCCTTGGGCAGCAGGAGAATTTTGAGCTGCTCACTCAGGCTCTCGATTTTTTCCTTGGCTTCGTCCAATTCGAGCTGCGCAAGCTCTTTTAATTCCGAATCGGAATTATCATTCAATATATCCAGACTGTCACGCTCGGTTTGCTGCGCCGCCTTGTAGTCGCGGTAGGTCAGCACAATCTCTTCAATAGACTTGATTTCTTTCATAACCTTTTGGTATTCGTCGGGATTTGCCGCCACATCCGGCTCATACAGCCGTCTGTTCAGCTCGGCGTAGCGCTTGTCAAAAATTTCGATTCTCTCAAACATATTCTTACTCCGTTATCAGCAGCTTGATGCCTTTTTCCGCTTTTCGGCGCGGCAGCATGACCTCGTGGCCGCAGCCCTCGCACTTTAGCTTGTAATCCATTCCCACCCGCAGGACGGAAAAGATTTTGCCGCCGCACGGATGAGGCTTTTTCATCTCTACCCTGTCGCCTACTTTGACCGTCAAAGGAATCACTCCTATAATTACTCAGCCTATATTATACTATATATTCTTCATTTTATCAAGCCTAACATAGCAGAACCGTCAGCGAA
>CAMJOD010000140.1 GCA_946407465.1 uncultured Clostridia bacterium | reverse complement strand
GTTTTATCATTCCGTTTCCATGCCCATCAGCATGACGTGCTGTTCGCGCTTGAAGCCGAATTTTTCATAGAAGGACGGCAAAACACCCTCGGCGGCGGTAATCAGATGCACGCCGACAATTCCCTGCTTTTTTACATCCTCCAGACACTGCGCCAACAGCTTTGACGCGATTCCCTGCCTTTGGTAGTCGGGGTGAACGGCGAGGTCGTTGATTTCAAAGGTTCTTCCGTAATGAAACAGCATGGACGCGCCGAGGATAAACCCGGCGACCTCTCCTTCAACAACATACTCCAAGCCGTAGGATTGGCGGCTCTCCATGATTTCGCTGATATGTATCGCTGCGTCCTCCACGCGCCACGGGTCGTTCCACGGCTCTCCCGAAAACGCCTTGGCGTATATCTCCGCGTACCGCTGTAAATGCGCGGCTTGTATCGGCTGCATGCTTGTCTTGCTCATATTTTCCTCTCTTTTACATAATATCATCAGGAGCTTTCTCAATCAAACACATACTCTTTCAGCCGCTCCATCGCTTCCATCACCAGCGAGTGCGGTACGGCGAGATTCATGCGGATTCCCCATTCGTCGTGGAAGGGTGCTCCCTGCTGCCATGCCACGCCGACGTCCCAGCCTTTTTGAATGAGGTCGTCGATGGTGAGATGGTGCGCGTTGCAGTAGTCCTCGCAGTGCAGGAACAGCATATAGGTGCCCTCGGGCTTGGAAAGCTCCACGCCCTTGAAATGCGCGCGGATAAAATCATAAGCATAGTTGACGTTCTCGGACAGCACCGCGCACAGCTCGTCCACCCACTGATGACCTTCGGGCTGGTAGGCGCCAATCAGCGCGTGCATGGACAAAACATTCATGCTGTTGTAATGCGTCATCGCGGACTGACGGCGGATTCTGTCGCGGAGATAAGGATTGTAAATCACGTGATAGCTGCCGATTAAGCCGGCGAGATTGAAGGTTTTGCTCGGCGCATAGACGGCTATCGTGCGGTTTTTCGCGTCCTCGCTGACGCTCTGCGTGGGCGTGTGCTTATTTCCGTTGAGCAGAATATCCGACCAGATTTCGTCCGAAATCACCACACAGTCGTTTTTGCGGAACACCTCCATCGCCTGCGCGATTTCCTCACGCTCCCACACTCTGCCGCAGGGATTGTGCGGACTGCAAAAGACGGCGAGGTGAATATGGTTTTGCTTCAAACGCGCGTCCATATCGGCGTAGTCCATACGCCACACGCCGTTTTCGTCCTTTTTCAGCGGACTCAGCTCCGCAACGCGACCGGTGTCCTCCAGAACATGTGTAAAGCCGATATAGGTCGGGCTGTGCAGGAGGACTTTCTCGCCCGGTGTTGTCAACGCCTGAATCGCCGTGCTGACGCAGCCGAGCACGCCGTTTTCATAGCCGATATGCTTTGCCGTCATGCCCAAAACGCCGTTGCGCTGTTCGTGCCAGCGGATAATGGAGTTGTAATATGCCGCTGTCGGAATATAGTAACCGTAGGCAGGGTGCCGCACACGCTCCGTCATCGCCTGCACAATCGTCGGCACGGTCGCAAAATTCATATCCGCCACCCACATCGGAATCGCGGAAAAGCCGTTTTTCGGCGCGGTAGGCGCCTGCGCCCAGCTCACATCGGCGCCGATACAATCCACCGCCAGCGCGTCCCTGCCGCTGCGGTTCATGATAGTTGTGAAATCGTACATAGTAGCTCCTTTATTCTTTTGAGATAATGACTTTTCCTTCCGCACGTTCTCGTCATACTGATTCACCGCAAAAGCGGATTTGTTGTCGGGCATGATTGTCACCCATAAATATATCTTTTATGTGTCTATATCCTTCGTTCAGTCTGTAAAGATGGTAATCTCCAAAATTCACATGAAAAAACACACCGCAATTATCCACCGCTTCAGAAGAATCGTCATCAACTAGCACGCGACATGTTTCTACATAATGACGAAGTTTCGAAAAGCCCTTTCCTTCATATGAATATATAAAATTACTCAAAACGCCTAGGTTGATAGCTACTATTATTTTTTCTTCATCCTCAGATTCAATATTTTCATCGTTAAATGCAGTCAGGACTTGAGACAGCGCCTGCTTCTCTGTTTGATTTCTGCTATAGCTTTCTGTTGCGTCATTATGAATGTAAAACGCATTGAGATCATTTTTCATTTTTCAAATATGACAGCAAATGCGATTTTCCATCTCCAACATTGCCACACACCAGCACAAGAGCTTTTGGGCAGGATTTTGTCAAATTTATTATAGCCTCTAAGTCTTTTTCAACTTGTCGTTTAACATGCATATACTTTTTGAAATCCGAAAAATTCTGCTCGTTGTCAATAGATTCATTTGAAGACTTCTTAAGTTTTTGCAATTCCTCGACTAATTTGCACATTTTTTACTACCCTCACCTATAATATGATAGAAATAAGTACTAACATTTAAATTATATTATAGTTCAAACTATAAATCAACCAAAATATAATAAAAATCAAACAAAATCATCTTCAACAACCAGACTAAACGTCAACTTCACTTTGTCAATTTAGGCTTTCGATACTATAATTATCTCATATCAGCTGTCCCATAAGCAGGACAATGCAATTCTGTATTACAATTTGCCTGCACTTTAACATTATTTCATTATAATTCTTCTAAAAATGTGCGATAACATGCTGGATAAAGCTTCTGCTTGTTCAGGTTACGAACATTGTCGCGGCAGAGCTTGACACCCTGCAACGCTTCAACATCAGCGGCACAGAGCTGCGCTATTCCGCACTCGATTACGCCAAGGCGGTGGCAGTGATGAACCCACTACCGAACCCACCACCGCTCCTCTGGATCCGTATGAGCTGCCGGTTGGTTTTTAATCGCAGATACAAATAGAATAAAAACACCTTGCCGCCGTTTTGGGTGAAACACCTAAAACGGCGGCATCGTTTTTGAAAAAAACGTGAACGAACAGAAGGCGAACGCGTGAAAGAATGCTGTATTCCATAAGTCATCATGATTGGGCATAGCGGCACTTCTTTGCTTTGCGTTAAGTTCTAAATTCATCTTTGTGAGAGTTAAAGAAATCATAATATGTTCTGACGTTTTCAAGCTCTGTCCATTTTGAGGTTGTTACGGGAATCGCGTCAAGATTATAAATCTTTGCAAATTTCTGTGCCAGCAGAAACGGAGAGTGCGTTGAGATAATAAATTGGCATTTATAAAACCTTGCTGCTTCTTCAATAAACTTTGTTAGTTCAAGCTGACGTTTTGCCGACAAACTGTTTTCAGGCTCATCGAGCAAATACAATGCATTTTGTTTTATCTTTTCTGTAAAGTATTTGAACGCGCTTTCTCCGTTTGAATACTCTCGGACATTTTTAATCAGATTATTGTCAATATATTTTGACTGTGATGTTCTTCTTGCCTCATTGACTTTTTTGAGCTTTTCATAATCTTCCATCGTGCGGAATTTAAAATCGCAATTCTTATTTTCAATGTATTCTTCGAATAGTTCTTCTCTTTTGTTGTGAATACCTTCGTTGAGATTTCTGACATCAATCATATAGTCGAATACATCATCACTGGTGATAATTCTGCTTTCCGGCGGAATTTTTCTCATAATATCTGCCGTACAATTTGAAACATAAATATCGAAAAAGTTTGACCTGTTAAAAACGGAATTTCTTATCACCCTCAACTTTTCAGCTATGATATTCAGAAGCGTTGTCTTTCCTGTTCCGTTACCGCCGTAAAAGATGGTTACAGGCTCAAACTCAATCTCTTCTAATTCCATTTTCGGAAAAATCTGAAACGGATAATATGTATTAAAGCATGTCCGCTTTTCACCATAAACAAAAAAATTCCATTCCATATTTGCATCGGGCAGTTCAAAACGATTCAAATAAATCATATTTTCACCCCAAAACTATCTTTCCGCTTTTCTCTTCCTCATAACCCTTAAAACCGATTCTGAATTTCATAAACATTGCCTCCTTGTATAATATTTTAGTACCAAGCTTGCAGACCTTTCTTTGGTATCTCTCCTTGCCTGATTCTTTTTGCTATCTCATTCATTGCGTGATCAGCATATGGCATACGGCGAATGGGTTCGGTAACATACTCCGAAAAATCAGTCTCACCACGCTCCTGCTTAGATTTATTGATTGCGTCAATAAGTTTGTTCATTTCACGCGGCTTAATAATATGAACATAATCACTTTCAGCTAATTCTAAAACATCTATACTTTCATTTATCAAATCTACTTTGATAACACCATGCCGTTCATCCTTATTTCCTTCCGGATAGTACCAATAGATTAATTCTTCTTGGTTTTGTTTTATTAATTCAAAAGTAACCATATTTTCCTCCGCTGTATTTTTCGCTTATTTCTTTTTTCGTTTATTTATTTAACAATTAGCAAACCAATAGTCTTGCATTTCTTTTAAGAATTCCTCTGTAATCGGAAAACCTGATTTATCGCCGATCACACT
>CAMJOD010000139.1 GCA_946407465.1 uncultured Clostridia bacterium | reverse complement strand
TCATATTTATCTGTATATTATAGCACAAAAGATTCCGTTTGGCAATGGAGTTGTTACAATATTGTAATTAATATTTATAAATAATCCCTCCTGCCTTGATTTCTTCAAAAAAATATAGTATGATGATGGTTAAGACCAAAAAGGAGGTTTTACCGTTGGAAGAAAATAAAGAATTATTCACGGCTGACAACGAAGCGGAGGCTGCCGCCGAAGCCGCCGAAGCTGTTGAAACAGCAGTTGAAGCAGAAACCGAAGCTCCCGAGCTTTTGCCCGAAGCAGAAGCGGAGGACAATGCCGTAACCGAGGAGCCTGCTCCCAAAAAATCCAAAAAGATTCAGACGACCATCATCATCAGCGCCATTATCGTGCTGCTCGTGCTGCTTGGCGCCGTCGCCATTCGCCTGTTTGTGACGCAGGGCGTTGTGGACACCGGCATTTTCGGCAACAAAAAGACGACCGTGTGGCACTTTAAGCCCGACGTGAGCCAAGCCGAAGCCACTGTGGACGAGGCACTGGTTCCCGATTATTATTTTGTATTCGAACCGGACAACACCCTCAAGGTGGAGATGGGCTCCTTTGAGTACAAGGGCTCCTACACCATTCAGAATATGGAGGAGAGCGACCTGCTCGGCGTGAGCAATGAGAACGCAAAGGTCGGCACGCAAATGCTGACGATTGAAAACACCTCGCTGCTCGACGGCAAGTTCCTGTTTGAGCGCAGCGGCAACGCCTTTTCCGAGAACAAGCTGAAGCTGACCGGACTGAGCAACGCCGAAACGCAGCTTGAAATGGACGCCAAGGCATACACGCCCGTCAGCATGGAGCGCAAGGGTGAGTTCACCAAGGACGACGCGCTTGTCGGCAACTGGGTTTACAAAAACGAAAACGGCTCGCAGACCTTCTCGTTCAAGGACGACGGCACCTACGCGATCATCACAAAAGCCAACGGCGGCTACCAGAGCCAGAGCGGCATCTACAACTGCAAGGACGGCACCGTGACAATCAACTTCAAGGCTCCTTCCGACCAGGAAGCGAACATCAAATACACCATCAAGGACAAAACGCTGTCGCTGTCCATTGTGGCGGACGTCATGGGTCAGCAGGTCGAACAGCCTATCGGCGATTTCACCAAAGAGGAAGCGTGACGCTTCACCCAAACCCTTGACCCAACCACTTGATAGAATAACCGTAAATCAGATAAGACTGCCGCTTGGCGGTCTTATCTTTTTCTTTTCAAAAGGTTACAAAATTGTAAGCTTTATTTACAGAAACAAGCGGCTATGCTATAATTTGTTAGATAAACAGTAAAGGAATGATGACATGTCAGGACATAACAAATGGAGTACCATCAAGCAGAAGAAGGGCAAAAACGACGCGGCGCGCGCCAAGGTGTTTACCAAAATCGGCAGAGAGCTGATTGTGGCGATCAAGACCGGCGGCAGCGCTGACCCCAACGTCAACTCCAAGCTCAAGGACACCATTGCCAAGGCAAAGGCGGCAAACGTGCCGAACGACAACATTGAGCGCATCATCAAAAAAGCGGCGAATGACAACGACGCCACCAACTACGAGGCGGTCACCTATGAGGGCTACGGTCCCAGCGGCGTGGCGGTTATCGTGGAGGCGCTGACCGACAACCGCAACCGCACCGCAGGCGAGGTCAGACATTACTTTGACAAATTCGGCGGCAACATGGGCACACAAGGCTGCGTCAGCTTTATGTTCTCCCAAAAGGGCGTGCTGGTGATTGAGCGCGAGGACTTGGAAAAGGACGAGGACACCGTCATGAGCGACGCGCTCGAATGCGGCGCTTCCGACTTTGAGGCGGACGAGGACATCTTTACCGTCTACACCGAGCCGGAGGACTTTGGCACCGTGCGCGACGAGCTCGAAAAGCTCGGCTACACCTTCGCTTCGGCGGAGCTGGAGATGGTTCCCAGCACCTACACCAAGCTCGACGACGAGGACACCGCCGTCAAGATGCAGAAAATGCTCGACATGTTTGAGGATAATGACGACATTCAGAACGTGTGGCACAACTGGGAAGCGTGACCGCTGCCGCGGTGGGCAGTCCGCGCAACTGACAATCAATTGAAAGACAACATAGTTTCCCGCGTCAAGCGTCCTGCTTGACGCGGGTTTTGTTTTGCGAATGCATAATTCGTAATGCGTAATGCATAATTGGCTGTCGGGAAAAGTAATAATATACATTTAGGGACGTGAGGTTTGACCCTCACGTCCCTATTTATGTAGCTTTTAATTGAGCGAAAATTACGCATTAAGAATTACGAATTACGAATTAAAACCACCGGCTCGCGGTAGCACTGGACGCCGCCGCGAAATACCTCTACCGCTCTGCCGTTGAGAAGGTTGGCGTAGATGCCGTCGGGCAGGTCTACCGGCACAAACGCGGTCTGTCCTTTTATCGGGAACACACCGACCGCCTTTTTGCCGTCCTTTTCGTGTGTGGCGACGAGCACGTCCTCGCCGATTGCCTGCACATGATAGGCGCTGTCGGTGAAAATTTCGTGGCGCTTCATGCGTGCCAGACGCTGGATAAAGTCGGTCAAATCAGCGTTTTCAAAGCCGTTCCAATGCACCATGTCCTTGTCAAAGAGCGTCGGCGTGTGCGAAACCGCCTTTTCCTGACCGGCATACAGCAGCGGCATTCCCTTTTGGAAGAACATGAACGCCGTCCAGCTTTTGAGCATGGCGACGTCGGGGATGAAGAAACGCGCGCGCGTCTGGTCGTGATTTTCGAGAAAACGCAGCTTGACATAGTTGTCGGGATAGGTGTACTCCTGCCGGTTGATGGCGTCGGCGTAGGCTTGCAGCGTGCCGGTGCCGTAGAAATAATCCCTGAACGCGCCGTAGCAGTCGTAGTCATAGCTCAAATCAAAGGCGCGGTAAATCTCGGAATCGGAGAGCGCGTTGAGTCCCTGCGCGCGCATATAGGTAATAAATTCCGGCTCCACGGACTCGCTCAGCCAGATGGCGTCGGGACGCACCGCGGCAACGGCTTCTCTCGCCTGTTCCCAAAACGCGATAGGCACCAGCGGCGCCACGTCGCAGCGGAAGCCGTCCACAATCTCCGCCCACTGCAAAAGCGTTTCGATTTGATAGTCCCATAATTCTTTGTTGGAATAATCTAAGTCAATAATGTCCGTCCAGTCGCCCACGCGGTTGCCAAAGGAGCCGTCGGGCTTGTGATAGAACCACTCGGGATGTTCCTTGCTCAAAACAGAATCGGGCGAGGTGTGGTTGTACACCACGTCGATAATGCACTTCATATCCTTTTCGTGAATGGCATCGACGAGGTGCTTGAAGTCGTCGAGCGTGCCGAACTCCGGATTGACGGCGCGGTAGTCGCTGATGGCGTAGGGTGAGCCGAGGCTGCCCTTGCGCTTTTCTTTGCCGATGGGATGAATCGGCATAAACCAAATGATGTCGGCGCCGAGCGCCTTGATTCTGTCCAAATCCTTTTCGACCTGCGCAAAGGTGCCCTCTTCGCTGTAGTTGCGGACAAAAATCTGGTACATGATTTGATTGCGCAGGGTTTTTGGGGTGTTGTCAGCCATAATGTCCTCCTTATTTTCTGACAAAGAGTATGCCCAGCGTACCGGGACCGCAATGGCTGGTAATCGTGCAGCCTGCGGTGGTTTCGAGGATTTCTTCAAAGCCGGGACAAAGCTCGTTGATTTTGCCGCGCACCTGCTGAACGGTCACGGGATTGCATTTTGTGTGGGTGATGAAAATACGGTGCTTGTCGATGTCGGCTCTGCCGCGCAGCTTGTCGGTGACGTAGCTGATAATCGACTTGTCAATATTGCCGCGGTACTTTTTGCCTGCCTTCATCTTGCCGTCAATGACCTCAATCAGCGGCTTGAGCTTGAGCAAATTCGCGCCGAGCGCGGCAACCGACGAACAGCGTCCGCCCTTGTGCAGATAGTCGATGCTGTCCACCACAAAGCTCGCCTCAACCTTTCCTGTCATGGCGTCGCAAGCCTGCTTGATTTCGGCGGCTGACTTGCCCTGCTGCGCCAACTCGGCGCCGTGCAGCACCACCAAGCCCGAGCCGGTGGAGAGGTTGCGCGTGTCAACAACATACACGCCGTCCATCGAAGCGGCGGCTGTGCGCGCGTTTTGGTAGGAGCTGGAAAAATCGCTGCTGATACAAAAATGCACAATTTCATAACCCTGCTCGCGCCACGCGGAAAAAGTCGCCGAAAAGTCATCGAGATTCGGCGCAGAGGTGGAGGGCAGCTTGCCTGTCTTTTCGACATACGCGTAGATTTCCTCCGGCGAGACCTCCAAGCCATCCTTCTGCGTTTTGTCGCCCATAACAACATAGAGCGGCACAACGGCGATGTCGTACTTTTCCAGCAGCTCGGGCGAGAGGTCGCCGGTGCTGTCGGTAATAATTTTTATTTTCATTGGTATCGTCCCCTTTGCAGACAAATTCAGCGTATGCTAAGGATAGTATACCATCATCACAACAAAATTTCAATAGATTATGGATAAAAT
>CAMJOD010000138.1 GCA_946407465.1 uncultured Clostridia bacterium | reverse complement strand
GCACGAGCGTGGTGAGCGCTTCGCCCTCGACGTCCTCGGCGATGATGAGGAGCTTTCTGCCGGACTGCACAATCTGCTCGAGAACGGGAAGAATCTCCTGTGTGGTGGAAATCTTTTTATCGGTAATCAAAATAAGAGGATTGTCAAGCTCGGCAACCATCTTGTCGGTGTCGGTAACCATGTAGGGAGCGATGTAGCCGCGGTCGAACATCATGCCCTCGACAACCTCGCTGTAGGTGTCGGCGGTCTTGCTCTCCTCAACGGTGATAACGCCGTCGGTGGTCACCTTTTCCATTGCCTCGGCAATCAGCTTGCCGATAAATTCGTCCTGAGAGGATACGGTCGCAACACGCGCGATGTCCTCGGTGCCGGCTACCTTCTGGCTGTTCTTAATAACCGCGTCAACGGCAACCTTGACCGCCTCGGAAATACCTTTTTTGAGAATCATCGGGTTGGCGCCTGCGGTGACGTTCTTCATGCCCTCGCGAATGAGCGCCTGCGCGAGCAGAGTCGCGGTGGTGGTGCCGTCGCCGGCAACGTCGTTTGTCTTGATGGAAACCTCTTTGACGAGCTGTGCGCCCATGTTTTCAAAGGGGTCGTCCAGTTCGATTTCCTTGGCGATGGTCACACCGTCGTTAGTGATGAGCGGAGCGCCGAACTTTTTGTCGAGCACAACGTTTCTGCCCTTGGGTCCGAGTGTGATTTTGACGGTATCGGCGAGCTGGTCAATACCCTTCATGAGCGCCTTTCTGGCGTCCTCTCCGTATGCGATTTGCTTAGCCATAAATATTACCTCCCAAAATTATTCAACTGTTGCGAGAATGTCGGACTGACGGACGATGGTGAATTCCTCGCCGTCGAGCTTGACCTCGGTGCCTGCATACTTGCTGGCGATAACCTTGTCGCCGACCTTGACATACATTTCAACTTCATTGCCGTCCACAATGCCGCCGGGGCCGACTGCCACTACGGTTGCGAACTGCGGCTTTTCCTGTGCCGCTGACGAGAGGATAATGCCGCTCTTGGTTTTTTCCTCGGCTTCCTCCACCTTTAATACGACTCTGTCCAGTAAAGGTTTAATACTCATAAAAAATAGCCTCCTATTTTGATTTGATTCGGTTTAGCACTCTTCGTTCCCGAGTGCTAATAACTATTTTAATACTTTTTTCGGATTTGTCAAGGGGTATTTTTGACTTTTCCTGATTTTTATTCCATTTGCCGCGTTTCTTGCGCAAGACAGATACCATATTGCTTTATTCAGACAAGCTTTGCGGCGTCTCAGCTCCTCTGTTATTTATATTGACATTTCCGGCGAAATATAATAGAATGAAATAAAGATAAAAGCAGGAGGTAACAACATGCAAATTCGTGTTTGGATAAGGAGAGCCGTCTGTCTGCTTTGCGCGGCGGCACTGGTCGCGGCGCTGACAGCCTGCGGCAAGAATAAGAAGAAAGCAAGCGTGCAGGAATCGAACCCCTATGCACTCTCCGATCCGGGCGAGCTGACGAGCAAGGGCTATGAGCTGCCGTATGCGTATGAGGACGGCTACAAGGCGGTTGTGCCTGCTGTTGACAATTCGGAGTTTTTCACCGCGAGCAAAACCCCGGGCGGCAACATGACCTTTCACCTCACCACCGACAAATCCGTGGAAGAGGTGCAAAAATTCTATGATGCATACTTTGCCAAGCTGCCCAAGGTCAAGGCAAAAAAAACAACCGACGAAACCACCGGCTACTACGACAAGGACAAGCGCCTGATTATCTATAACCTGTACGTTTGGACAGCCAACGGCAAAACCAACTATAAAATGGGCGCCGAGGCATGTGATAAGCTGGAGGACAGCAAAATTTTTGAGGCAGTGAAATAATGCGTAATTCGTAATGCGAAATGCGTAATGAGACGAACGGAAAAGTTAGGATAAAAATGAAGGGACGTGCTTTCGGCACGTCCCTAAACCTATCTATAACAACAAATCGTTAAGCTCGAAGCACATGCTGTTGACCTCTCCCTCAAGGGTGGAGCGGTTGTTCGTCACAACAAAAACTGCATAGCGATCCTTCGGCGACACATAGTCAAACGCCGCATAAGACGTAAAGATTCCGTAGTGACACCATGCGCCTTCCCCAAAAGGAACCACACCGTAGCCGTAGCCGGAATAGCTGTCGGAATAGGTCATCGCGCGGATACTGCCGGACGACAGCAGCCTTGTTCCGAAGAAAGAGGTCATCCACCGCTGCATATCGGAAACAGTGGTAATGATATCGCCCAGTCCCATGGTAATACCGACATAAACCGTTTTGGCTGTGTGCGCGTTTTTCGCTACACGCGGATCGCGCAAGCCCTCGTCGATAAAGCAGGTTTCTGTCATGCCGAGCGGCTGCAAAATGTTTTGCGTCACAAACGTTTCGTACGGCATTCCGGACACTTTTTCCACCAGCCGCGCCAGCAAAAAGTAGTTGGAATTGCAGTAAACGCACTTGCTGCCGGGCGTAAACTTCAGCGGCTGCGCAAACAACCAGCTTTGCAGCAGCTCGCGGTTTTGCTGCGTGGTGCCGTTGTTCGTCAAGGTGTTTTTCAGGCTGCCCACCGGCAATTCGTTGATGTTGTAGCCGTCGTCGCTTTCCTCATAAAACTCCGCGATACCCGAGCGCATTTTCAGCATTTGGCGCAGCGTGACCTTGTTGCCGTACGGACATTCGGGAAAGTATTGACTTAACAGGTCATCTGTGCGCAGTGCGCCGCGCTCCTGCAGAAGCATAACCGCCGCCGCGGTGAATTGCTTTGACAGCGATCCGACACAAAACCGCGATTTTGTGTTCGTCGGCGCACCCGTTTGCGAATCGGCGGTACCGGTTGCGGAAAACGCCGCCAGCTCGCCGTTCCGAACAACACAGGCAACGCCCTCGAAATGATATTTATTCACTGTATTTTGCAGCATACGCTGTGCATAGGTATCGGGATATGTCACTTGACCGCCGTATACCGCGCGAACAGTGCTGCCGATATAGGACGTCGGCAGCTCTGCTAAATAGCGCTGCAATTCGGTCACGTCCTGAATATTGATCGCGTCATCAAGATTCACATCCATGGTGCGCTTGGTGCAGGCGTCCCTTTTCCACGCGTCTCCTGCCACCACTTCCGCCAAAATCCGCTGCAGCAGCGTAGCGTCGTCAATGCCGATGGTACCGTTACTGTCGGCGCTGATATTGCCGATGCGCGTTTGCTCGGTATAGTTTTTTTCAGCAGCCGGGACGGTGATGCAGGACAACGCCAGCACACCGGCAAGCACGATTCCGATGCAGCCTGTCTTTTTGTTCATTTGCAGATTTTCCTTTCGCATAGTTATCCAGCCGCGCATAAAAACGCCGCAGACAGTTTGAGGGACGTGCTTTTGCACGTCCCTGTATTTTTTTAATTCAAATCGTTTTCTTGCAGCGACTGCAAGCCGTTGTCGTCCATCAGCTTTTGGGCGTGCGGCACGTCGTCTACGCGGAACACGACATAGGCGCCGAGTGCGTCGGAGGCGGTGAAGGCGTAGAGATATTCGATATTTACGCCTGCGCTCGACAGAATGTCCATCACCTTGTAGAGCGCGCCGGGGGTGTCCGCCATTTTGACGGCGATGACCTCGGTGGTGTTGACGACGGTGTTGTCGCTGAGGACTTCCTTGGTCTTGGCGTTGTCGGAGGTAATCATGCGCAGAATGCCGAAGTCCTTGGTGTCGGCAATGCTCATGGCGCGGATATTGATGCCGTTGTCCGCTATGGTTTTGATGGTTTCTACCAGCTTGCCCTGCTTGTTTTCCACAAATACGGAAATTTGCTGAATTGCCATGTTAACCCTCCTTAATCATGCAGCTTGCGGTGGTCGATGACGCGCACCGCCTTGCCCTCGCTGCGGGCAATCGTCTTGGGCGGCACCAAGCGCACCTTGGGTCCGATGCCGAGCATGGTACGCATTGCCTGCTCCAGCTTCTTTTCCTTTGCTTGGTTGATGGAAACGATATCCGAGAACTGCTCGGGAGACATCTCCACCTTGATTTCAAAGGTATCGGAGTTGTTGATACGGTCAACCTCTATCTGATAGTTCGGCGTGTAGCCTTCCTTGAGCAGAACGGTCTCGATCTGGCTCGGGAATACGTTGACGCCGCGGATAATCATCATGTCGTCGCTTCTGCCCATGGGCTTTGTCATGCGGACATGCGTTCTGCCGCAGGAGCATTTTTCGCGTGTAAGCACGCAAATATCGCGCGTGCGGTAACGGAGAAGCGGAAACGCCTCCTTGTCAAGGCAGGTGAACACCAGCTCGCCCTTGCTGCCGTCGGGAAGAACCTCGCCGGTGTCGGGGTCGATAACCTCTACATAGAAGTGATCCTCGTTGATGTGCATACCCCTCTGCTCGGCACATTCAAACGCGACGCCGGGACCGCTGACCTCTGTCAGACCGTAGATGTCATACGCCTTGATGCCGAGGCTCTTTTCGATGCTGCGGCGCATTTCCTCTGTCCAGGGCTCGGCGCCGAAGATGCCGGCTTTGAGCTTGTTGTCGGAGGGCTTGTAGCCTTTTTCGGCGAGCGTTTCGC
>CAMJOD010000137.1 GCA_946407465.1 uncultured Clostridia bacterium | reverse complement strand
ACTGGGCGATGATTTTTTCACCGCTGACCGTGACCGGATAGCGAATGTCAAAATACGCCTCGGCGGTGTGTCCCTCAATGTGTACCACGCCGAGGTTGACCGTCAGCGCGCCCGACACGCCGTCGCTCATTTTGAGTCCGAGCGACCTGCCGTTTGTCTCGCAGTTGAGGGCGTAGTGGATAAACGACGCCAGCGCGCCGGTTTCGTGCAAATCATAGGCGTGGGTAATGAGGTCAATCAGCAGCGCCGCCGCGTTTTTGCCCTTTTCCGGCTCACAGGCGTGCGCCGCCTTGCCGCGGCTGATAATCATCAGTCCGTCGATTGTGTAGTTGAACTCAAAGCTGCCGTCGCTCGCGTCCGCCAAACGCATGAGCAGCTGCTCGTCGTAGCCGGAGGAGTCGAGCATCACATACGCCATGTCGGGCACCGCATTGACCGCCTTGCCGGCGTGAAACTGCGAGAGCACCTTTGCCTCGTTGGTGGGGGTGCTGACGCGCAGGTGCAAAATGCCCTTTTCGGCAAAGCAGATGCCGTAGTCGCTGTCGGGCGTAAACGCCATGTCGGGCAGCGGCATTTTTTCAAAATAGCCCTGCATGTCGCGCATGCCGGTTTCCTCGGCGGAGCCGAAAATCGCACGCAGCGTGTTTTTGCCCTGCACGCCGTTTTCCCTGAGGGCACGCAGGCAGTAGAGGTTGAGCAGCGCCGCGCCCTTGTCGTCGGCGATGCCCCTGCCGTAGAGCCTGCCGTCGCGCTCGGTCAGCGCATACGGAATCACGCTCCAGTTGTTGCCTGCCGGCACCACGTCCACATGCGCCAGCACGCCGCAGAGCTTGCCGCCGCTGCCCAGCTGCACGTGTACGCTCTTGTCCGTCACCATCTCGTAGTCCAGCCCGAAGTCCTGCGCACGCCTGATGATAAACGCCAGTGCACGCTCGCATTCGTCGTCGCGCTCGCCGTCCACGGATTCTATTTCCAAAAGTGTTGCCAAGTCCTTTAGTATTTCGTCCTGATAGGCTAAAATCTTGTCTCCGAATAACATTTACCTCACCTCTCGGGTCGCCGGATTTTTTGGAAGCACCGGTTCATTCCGCCGCGCCGCCGGTCTGCAATGAAGCAGCGGCTTCCGTTTTGTTTTTTGGGGTTTTTTGTTTCCGGCGCTGCCGGAACATGATTGTCAAAATCATATATGCCGCAAAAGCAGCCGCCGCGCACAGGCTGATGAGCACGCCCTGCCGAAAGCCCGGCGTGGCGTAGGTGAACACCACCTCGCTCTTGCCCTGCGGCACCTTGACCGCCATAAAGCCGTAGGTGACCTTTTCGACCATCGCCGCCTCGCCGTTGACCGTCGCCGAAAAGCCCTCGCTGTAGGGCACGCTGAAAAACAGCAGCGTCTCCCTGCCGCTTTGGTTGTCAAACGACGCCGCGAAGCCGTCCTTTGTGTAGCCAAAGGAGGAGCAGGCGTTTTTGTTCAGCACCTCGGCGCGCTCCTTCAGCCAGCCTGCGCCGTAGTAGTAGCTGTCCACGTCGCTCTCAAAGCTGTCGGGCTTGTCGCCGTACAGCTTGCTGTAGTCCTTTTCGAAGTAGCCCGTAATCTCGCCGTAGCGCTTCATTTGGTCGCGCGTCAGCACCATGGCGTTGAGCGCTGCCTGAGGACGGCAGGAGGTCTTGACGCGCTCAAATTCCTCCTGCGTCACATACGCGTCAAAGGCAAAGCCCATGGGCACGTAGTTTTCGTTTTCATAAATATCAAATTTGTTGTCGGTTTGCAGCTTCTTCCAGCCCGGCATTTTTGTGTTGCCGTCCTTGTCGAGAAAGCAGTTGTCGGTTTCGGGGTCGTTGCTGTCGAGCAAATCGTCAAAAAAGTATTTGCAGCTTAGCAGCGTGCGCAGTCCGTAGGCGGCATAATCGGGGCGTGAGGCGACGTCGCGCGTGATGCCCATCTTGTCATAAAACTGCATGATGGAGGTAGACACTGAGCTTTGGAAGCAGTTGATGCTCGGCACCTGCCAAAACATGGCGGTGTTGTCGATTCCCTCAAAAAAGTCGCTGCGCACGTCCTCCAAATCGTCGAGCCGAATCTTGTCGCGCGCGTTGATGATATGCGCCTTGATGCTGTCGGTGGAGCCGCTGACAAACACGCCGTGACCGATAATCAAAAGCGACGAGAACAGCGAGACGCACAGCGCGGCGCCAATCATCAGCAGCGAAAAGCGGCGCTTGTGCCAGAATTTTTTATAGATGAGCGTAAACACCAGAATACTCAGCAGCGCCGTCAGCACATAGAGCCAGAATTTTTCAAAGGAGCTCTGCACGCCTATGCTCAGCTCCTCCTGTCCCTCTTCGCCCGTGAGCTGCGGCATCAGTCCAATCAGCGCCGCCGCGCCGGCGGTGAGTCCCGTTGACCAGATGACGGCGCGTTTCCAGTCCGCCTCCTTGTCCTCAATCGCGCGAACCGACGCGAGGACAAACAGCAGCACCGGCATATAGAACCAGCGCGCGTAATAGATGGAGCTGTTCATCAGCTGGAACATGCTGTTGAGCACCGGCACCATGGCAAAGAGCATCAGCATCAAAATCAGCTTTTTGAGCCAGTCGCGCTTTTTGAGCTGCAAATAGGCGATCAGACCGGTCACGCCGAGCAGCGGCAGCCAGCCTGCCACCGAAGCCCACTTGCAGTTGGAATCCGGCGTGAACACCGGCATGGCAGGCAAATCGGCAGGAAAGAGAAAGCTGAGGACAATCAGCCAGTATTTTTGCTCTCTGCCATAGGTGAGCGCCTCCCAGCCGTGCGGAAACGCGTCGAGCCGCGGATTGCCGAGGAGTCCCAAAACACTCGGCAGCAGCACAAACGCCGTGGCGGCAAAGCCGACGGCAACCTCGACCGCGAGCAGCAAAAATTCCTTTATGCGGAAGCGACAGGTTTTGGTGAGCGTCAGCATGAGATAATAGATGGCGACAAACAGCGCCTGACCGACAAAAAAGTAGTAATTCACCACGCACGCGCCAAAGACCGCCACCGCGAACAGACCTCTTTTTTGTTCATACAAAAAGGCGTCCAGCGCCGCCAGCAGCAGCGGAAAGGCAATCATCGGCTCATGAAAGTGAAAGAAAAAGACATTATAAATGGAAAAGCCCGAAAACGCATAGAGCAGACCGCCGAGCACCGCCATGGATTTTTGCTTCACATAGCGCTGCAAATAGATATAGGCGGCGCCTGCGGCACAGCCGAATTTGAGAATCAGCAGCGGTCCGATCAGGTTGGGAACGATTTCGTTCGGGAAGGGAATCGTCAGCCAAAAGAACGGACTGCCCAGCAGATAAAAGCTGTAGCTGGCGAGGCTGTCGGTGCCGAGGTCGGTGAGATGGTTCCAGCCGAGCTCGCCCTTTTGCACCAGACTGTGCATTTCCTGATAGAACGGAATCTCCTGCACGTTAAAGTCGCCGTAATAGTAAAACACACCTCCGTGGTAGATGATAAACGGCAAAAACAGCAGCGTTGCCGCGGCGAGCGCCAAGCCGACCGTCAGCAGCAGCCAGCGTCCGTTTTTTGGGACAGACAGGCGGTTCATTCGTAAAGACATAGGCGGAATCCGATTCCTTTCCGGGTGAAAAGTAGGTGAAAAAAACGCGTTTGCGGTTGATTATTCTTCCGAAACATGGTATATTTATTTTATTATACCACATCACAATGCAATTTGCAATTTTTTTGAGGAAGAAAAACAGATGAAACCATCACATTTTTATGCCATGCTCTCGCGCATGAAGTACATAAACCGCTGGGGTTTGATGAATAATACTCAGTATGAGAACATCAGCGAGCACAGCCATCAGGTGGCGATTCTGGCGCACTGTCTGGTGCTGCTGCACAACAAGCGCTTCGGCGGCACGCTGAATCCCGAACGCGCCGCGCTGCTGGCGACCTTTCACGACACAACCGAAATCATCACCGGCGATATGCCCACACCCGTCAAGTACGCCAACCCTGCCATTCGCGACGTCTACCGGCAGATTGAGGACGACGCCGCCGACCGGCTGCTCGCCCTGCTGCCCGAGGATTTTCGGGAGGAATACACCGCGCTGCTCAAGCCGCAGTCCGCGGACGACCGCGCGCTGGAGGTGTTTGTCAAGGCAGCCGACCGCTTTTCGGCGCTGATAAAATGTATCGAGGAGCTGCGCATGGGCAACGACGAATTTCGTCAGGCAGCCGCGGCGATTGAGCAGTCCCTTCACGACATGCACCTGCCCGAAGCGGAGATTTTCTTTAAAGAATTTCTCCCCTCCTACCACCTCGCCCTAGACGAACTCCAAGCAACGTGACGTTGCATCCAGTCCGCCTATTGAAGCGTTTTCTTTGATTTCAGCCGTCATCAACGGCGTGCCGAAGCCTTGCGGCTGAGGATAGCAGCGTGGCAGCGTGGCAGCGTGACGCTGCATCCGGTCCGCCTATTGAAGCGTTTTCTTTGATTTCAGCCGTCATCAACGGCGTGCCGAAGCCTTGCGCGAATGTCCTGCATTTTCTCCTTTCAGGACACCGTGTCGGGAGACCGCAAGGGTCTCCCCTACACCGTCGGGGAAATGTTGCAAACATCAAAAGATAATTGTAGTGACAGGGCTTGCCCCTGTCAGGCAGCAGCGGCTGGTGTTCACCGTCTAACGGAAACGTTTGAATGAAAAAACACCCTTCTCCCTTTTCTGTAGGGGCGCACCCGTTGTCAATACCAACATGGTTTACAAATTGTACAAGGACATAGTTTACACTTTTCC
>CAMJOD010000136.1 GCA_946407465.1 uncultured Clostridia bacterium | reverse complement strand
AGCATTTGACTGTTGGCGGCGTTGACGATGGCGTCGCATGCGAGCGTGGTAATATCGCCCTGCCAAAGATACAAATCTTGCTGCAGCGGTTCCAAATCCGCTGTTTTGGTGATGCCTTTGGCGCGGATTTCTTCCTGCAAATATGCGTCTTGCTCATTCAAAAATTGCTTGTCAGCCGTCCTTGGCATGCGGATATTCAACAGCGAACGCAGCAGGCGCTTTTGGCTGTAGGCGTCTGTCGGAAGGTCAGCTTGTTCGCCGCGTTCCGAGAGCAAATATTCAATCAAAAACAACCGTCTTTCGGTTTGTGTCATATAATCACATCCTTGGTCTTATTGTATCATACTTTGCTGTGCTGTCAACTGATTTTGCGCAAAACCCGGATGGGACTTGTCAAATCCTTCGGAGTATGTTATGATAAAAGCACTAAAGGGCATATCTGATTTCTTTGCAACGGACGGACAGACAGCAGGCGATGGCTATGAAGAGAATACTCCTGATTACATTCCTATTTTTGCTGCTTGCCACAGGCAGTGCGGCAAAGGCTTTTGCGGTACAAACGGTTTCTTTTTCCCTGCCCGAAGTGCAATGTGCGCCGAACCGGCTGATACAAGTCCCTTGCGTCGCCACCGGCAGCGGCAAATTCTGCGCCGGTACGTTTAGCTTTCAGTTTGACAAGAATCTGTTGGAGATTCGCAAGGTCACGCCGTACAAGGGTGCAAAGGCGGTGTTCCATCAAGCGGACACGCTGAAGATTTCGTATGTTCACCCCGACGGAATAGATCTGTCGGCTGCTCCCGAGATTTTTACGCTTCAATTCAAGGTAAAGGGAGAGGGAACCACACAGATCAGCTTTGAGGTGTACGACTGTGTGGATTCCGATGTGGAATTTATGCAGATTGGCACATGCATAAGCGGCAGTGTTACCGCCGAAAATAGCTCAAAAACCACCGGCGGCGCGTCCACTGAACAGAAGGGAAAACAAACCGGCAGCGCACAGTCCTCCGCACGGTCCGATGCAAAAAGCGGCAGCTCCGCCAAATCACAGACCTCCGGCAAAGCGGAGAAGGAAACAACCAGACCGACGGTGCCGATTACCGAGGAAAAACACGACAGCAACGGAAATCAAGCGGTTGCCATTGCCGTGCTTACAGTGTCTGTTGTCGGCGGTATGATATTTTTCAGTTGGTTTATTCCGAAGATGATAAAGGATTACCAATCAAAAAAGAAGCCGCCGGCGGAGGAAACATCGGGCGATAACGACAGAAAATAACGGTTGTAGGATACGATAAAAAACAGGCTTGTCTGCGGCGGATTCTTCTTTTGAAGCTTCCGCGCGGTGACAAGCCTGTCTTTGATTATGCGGAATGTTGTTCCCAAAATAGGGGGGAGCATTCCGTCTTTGGTGTAGCGGTATGTTGTTTTTTGTTATAAAGCTGTTGCCAAATCCTTGATGTAGGCCTTCAGCTGCGCGGCAGTTTCGGGGTGGTCAAGTCCCACTTCAATCTGCGCCTGCAAAATGCCGAACTTGTTGCCCATGTCGTAGCGCTTGCCCTCAAACTCCACAGCGGTCATGCCCTTGCTGACGGCAATTTCACGCATGGCGTCTGTCAGCTGAATCTCACCGCCGACGCCGGGCGCGGTGTGTTCGAGAATCTCAAAAATCTCAGGCGGCAGCACACAGCGGTCGAGTATCGAATAGAGCGAGAGAACCTCCTCGGGCGTTTGCGGCTTTTCGCGCATATCGGTGCAGGCAAATACGTTGTCGTGCAGATTCTCCACCTTTAGCGAGCCGTATTTGTGAATCTCGGACGCGGCAACCTTTTTTACGCCCACAACGCCCTCGCCGTATTCGCCGTAGTGCGCCATGAGCTGACCGATAGCCGGCTGCGTCTTGCTGATAATCACGCCGTCACCGAACAGCACGGCAAACGGCTCGTTGCCCACAAACGGCTTGGCTTTGAGTATCGCGTGACCCAAGCCCTTCATTTCCTTTTGACGGATAAAGTGAATGTTTGCCAAATCCGAAATGCTTCGCACAAGGTTCAAAAACTCCGTTTTGCCGCCTTTTTCCAAAATCTGTTCCAGCTCGGGCGAGCGGTCAAAGTGATCCTCAATCAAGCCCTTGCCGCGGTTGGTGATAATCAGAATATCGGTGATGCCTGCCTGAACCGCTTCCTCCACGATATATTGAATTGTCGGCTTGTCCACAATCGGAAACATTTCCTTTGGAAAGCTCTTTGTCGCCGGCAGCACACGGGTGCCAAAACCGGCTGCGGGAATAACCGCCTTGGTAATTTTCATGGTGTAATGTCCTTCCGTTATTATAGTTGAAAAATCAGATACATGTTGCATAGCTCATAAATCACGAGATACGACGCAAAAAAGCTGATTGCCATCGGCAGGTTCACGCCGCCCCTTGCTTCCAGCTCCTTGTTGAGACTGCCGTCACTGCATTCCTGCTTAATCTGTTGAATGTGCTTCATGCAGTGGCTGTGATAGAGCTTGTTGGCGCTCAGTCCGCTGAACAGCATAAGCCCAAAGCGCAGCAGACTCAAACCGGCGCTGATCATCAGCACGGTCATCTTTTCGGCGCCGAGAGTGTTGTTGTAGATGCCGTTCATCAGCTCGGTGTACTGCATGGTACCCATCCAGCTGTTGGAGAGTGCCAGCGCCGTGGAGCCGACCACGATGCCGATGCGCGCCAGCATCAGCAGCACGCCGGGAACATACATTTTGCGATAGAGAAAATACGCGCCCGTGAACAAAAATGCGGAAAAATTAAACTTTCCGGAGCCAAATTGCCGCATGCGCATAAACACCTGCAAATAATAAGGTGTGTTTTTGCCGATATACTTTGCCGCTTCGCCAACCTTGACGCCCTCGGCAATTTCTTCTTCGCTGTTCATGCCTGCCATCGGGTCATACATCGGATTTCCGTTCATACCGAAGCCAAAGGGCATTCCCTGCGAATAGGGCTGCTGATTCTGCGTTTGCTGCGTGTTTGTCTGCTCCGTGCGATCCTCCGCGTGCATCGGATAGCCGCAGGTGCCGCAATAAAAATTCGTCTTTTCGTTTTCTGCGCCGCAGCGCTGGCATACAACGGTTTCGGCGCCGGTTTCGCCGTTCTCCTCGCCGCCGTTCGACGCGTCCTCAAAGCTAAAGCCCTCGCCGTGCCGTTCCGCATAAAAGCAGCGTCCGTGCTTTTCCCAGCACTCTCTGTGGTGCGGTGCGCCGCATTCGGGACAGACCACCACATCGTCGCCGTTTTCAAACCTGTTCCCGCAAACAGGGCAGGTGTATTGAGTAAATTCCATAAATTCCTCCGTGAACAATGGTATTTATTTATTATATCAAATAATAGGGAATAATGCAACAAAATTTCAAAGAATAAATATTTTAAAAGTCGTTTACTTTTCGTCAATTCTTTGTTATAATAATTATTTAGAGAAAAATGAGAAGGTGGACTATGGTACAGTTTGAAGAATTAATGCTTTCCCTGCAGGCGCTCAAGCCTGAAATTGACGACCTGTCCGACGCGCTCGGCATGAAGCACATGCTGTCGGAGATTGAACAGCTCGAGCTGCGCGCCACCGAGCCGGGCTTTTGGGACGATGTCGAAAAGTCTCAGCAGGTGCTGCAAAAGACTGGCGCCCTCAAGGGCAAGGTAGAGGCATACAACGCGCTGGTGTCCAAATACGAGGACGCGCAGGCGCTCATTGAGCTTGCCAACGAGGAGGAGGACTTGTCCCTGCTCGAAGAAGCGCAGAGTGAAGTAAACAGCGTGCGCGAGACGCTCGAAAAGCAGCGCCTGCAAACGCTTTTGACAGGAGAATATGACAAGAATAACGCGATTTTGACCTTCCACGCCGGTTCCGGCGGCACCGAGGCGCAGGATTGGGCGGAGATGCTCTACCGCATGTACAACCGCTGGGCGGAGGCGCACGGCTTCAAGGTCAAGGAGGTCGATTATCTCGACGGCGACGAAGCGGGACTGAAGAGCGCCGTTCTGTTGGTTGAGGGCGAGAACGCCTACGGCTATCTCAAAAGCGAAGCCGGAGTTCACCGTCTGGTGCGCGTGTCGCCGTTTGACTCGCAGGGCAGACGCCACACCAGCTTTTCGTCCCTGGAGGTTATGCCCGAAATCGACGACACCATTGAGGTCAACATTCCGCCCGAAGAAATCAAAATGGATGTCTACCGCGCCAGCGGCGCCGGCGGTCAAAAGGTTAACAAGACCTCCTCGGCGGTGCGCCTGACGCATATTCCCACCGGCATTGTCGTTGCCTCACAGGTGGAGCGCAGCCAGTATCAGAACCGCGACGTGGCGATGAAAATGTTGATTTCCAAGCTGATGGAAATCAAGGAGCGCGAGCACTTGGAGCGCATTGAGGACATCAAGGGCGTCCAAAAGGAAATCACCTGGGGCTCCCAGATTCGCAGCTATGTGTTCATGCCCTACACGATGGTCAAGGATCACCGCACCGGCTTCGAGACCGGCAACGTGCAGGCGGTCATGGACGGTGACCTCGACGGCTTTATCAACGCTTATCTCAAATGCGCCAGTCAAGGAACGCTGCAAAAATAATCACATAAAACAGGCGTGCCGTGTCGCGGTGCGCCTTTACTTTTGGCAGAATATATGTTAAAATAAAACTATAAACTAAAATGTAAAGTTGGGTTAGTATGAGTGACACAAATCAAGAAATCAAGCTCAGCCGCAGTGAAGCCAGAGAGCAGGCGTTTATGCTGCTGTTTTCGCGTTCCTTTGTGCAGGAGCCGCTGGAGGACACCCTTGCCGACGCGGAGGAG
>CAMJOD010000135.1 GCA_946407465.1 uncultured Clostridia bacterium | reverse complement strand
AAAAAAGCCGCCCGAAGGCGGCTTAAAATCTTAGTCAGCTGTGTAGGGCAGCAGCGCCAGGTGGCGTGCGCGCTTAATTGCTGTGGTGAGGTCGCGCTGATGTCTTGCGCAGGTTCCGGTTACACGGCGGGGAAGAATCTTTCCTCTCTCGGACATGTAGCGGCGCAGACGGGCGATATCCTTGTAATCAATGTGCTCTACCTTATCAACGCAGAAGCCGCAAACCTTCTTGCGGGACTTTCTGCCGCGGTTGTTGGGTCTATCAGCCATTGGGAGTTCTCCTTTCAATCGAGATTATTTCAATTCGTTACATTAAAAATTAAAACGGCAAATCGTCGTCAAGCGGCATCTCCTGAAAGTCCGCGTTGCTGCCGCTCTGATAAGACGGCTGCGCAGGCTGTGCAGGCTGCTGCTGATAGCTTTGCTGCGGCGCAGCGGCGTAGGGCTGCTGGCTGCCGTAGGATTGTGAGCCGTAGGACTGCTGTCCGCCATAGGACTGGTTTCCGTAGCTCTGATTGCCGTAGCTCTGACCGCCGTAGGATTGTCCGCCGAAGCCGCTGTTGTCGCGGCGCTCGCCGGTGAACGAAACGTTCTCGGCAACTACCTCGGTCACATAACGGTTGGTGCCGTCCTTTGCCTGATAGGTTCTGCTTTGCAGCTGTCCGTCAACGGCAATCATGGCGCCCTTGCCAAAGTAGCGGCACACAAACTCCGCCTGCTGTCTCCAGCATACGATGTCGATAAAATCAGCCTTGCGCTCCTCGCCCTGCTTGACATAGTTGCGGTCAACGGCAATGCGGAAGCTGGTCACGCTGATTCCGGAAGCGGTCGTTTTCAGCTCAGGGTCAGACACGAGTCTGCCCATCAAAATCACTCTGTTTAACATACTTGGATCCTTTCACGTTCGGGTTTCCCCTACCACACACTTATTCGTCTTCTTTCTTGATAATCATGGAACGGATTACATCTTCGTTAATTCTGAATTTACGGTCAAGCTCCGCAGGGAACTGGGCTGTGGACTCAAACTCAAAGAGAACATAATAGCCTTCTGCCTCTTTGTTGATGAGATAGGCGAGCTTTCTCTTGCCCCATTCGTCAACGTTCTTCAAAGTGGCATTCTGCTCGATGAGAGCCTTGAAGCTCTCCACGACGTTCTGCACGGCCTCCTCGCCCTTTTTCAGGGTAACGACCATGACGGTCTCGTAATTAGCTGTTACTGCCATTTCTTTGCACCTCCTTCTGGACTTAATGGCGGATTGCTCCGCAAGGATTTGTCGCACCGTGCATAGTGCAACAGATATATTATAACACGAAATTCAAAAATGTCAACCGCGAATTTGACAAATTTTTATTTGCGCTTGGTCGCCTTTTTCTGCGTCCGCTTTGACTTCATCAGCTTGCAGAACAGATAGACGCCGTAGCCGAGCACACAGCCTGCCGTGTTGAGAAGAACGTCGTTGATGTCGGTGGAACGCTGATAGAACGGCAGCTGCAAAAGCTCGATGCACACCGATATGCCGGCGCCTGCGAGCACAACCTTGCCGAACGTGTTGAGCCGCTTGTAGACAAAGGGCAGAATCGCGCCGGTCGGCACAAAGAGCAGAATGTTGCCGAGAATGTTCAGCCACATGTCGCCCGGGGTGTCATATTGAAAAAAATTGGCAAACGGAATCAGATTGACGTTGAGCGGAAACAGCCGCTGCGCGTCAAAAATCAGCGGCTGCACCTCGCCGTCCTGCCGGAAAAACGGAAAGAACGCTATCCGCACCAATATGGCGAGGTTGATGAACATCAGCAGCAGCTTTGCCTCCTGCTTTTTGTCGATTTTGCGGCGCTTGATCCACACGCACACGCGCGCCAGCAGCCACACGACCGCCAGCGCAAGCTCACCGAGTAAGAAAGGTATTTTAATCATATTGTTCCTCCTGCTCTGAATTATCAGAGGTTTCTTCTTATTATCATACCAAATAAATCTCTGCTTGTCCAGATATTACGGTTTGATTTTTTGCTTATTCGACAATCATTTTTCGGCGTGCGTTCCTGCGAAATAATGTAGTGACTTTTGCGCTTTCTTGTGATATAATAATGGTATTATCTCATATTGGGAGTGCTGCCTGTGAAGCATAAGCTCTACCGCAGAATATCACTGGTGATTTTGATTATCGTCCTGCTCATTGAGGCAGGCATGCTGGGCTTTAACTATTTCTCGATTTATAACGAAACGACGGACAACTCCAAAAACAGCATCGAATACGCCGCCAAGCTGGCGAGCACTACCTTTTCGATGTATGACCCCAACGTCAGCAAGGACTACACCGGCTGCGACGAACAGTTCAAAACCATGTGCGACGTGCTGGACGTGGACTATATCTATTCGCTAAAGCCCGATATAAACAGGCGCAACGAAATCTATCTCTCGGTCGGCATGGGCAAAAACGCTGCGCAAAACCTGCGCGAGCTGCGGCCGCCGGGCTATGTGTCGCAGGGAACGCTGACCAACGCGCAAATGCAGGCGTATCAGGGCGACGGAAGCAGCGTGATTGTTCACGAGATAAATGAATACGGCGACACGCTGATTTGCTACATGCCCGTCACCTCCTACTACAGCACCGCCAAGGCAAAGACGATAAAAGAAACCGTCAGCATCGTGTGCGTGGAGATTTCTATCACCACCATCATGAACGAGTTCCGCGGCAAGTTTTTGACGCTGCTGCTCATCACGGTCATTCTGACGCTCAGCTTTGTTGTGCTGTTCGCGCTCATGCTGTATTTTAAGGTCTCCAAGCCGCTGAACACCATCAGCGGACGCATGAAGAGCTTTTTGTCACAGCGCGACCAAGACTTTGAAAAGCTGCCTGTCAAGGGTCAGGACGAGCTGGCGGAGGTGTCGCAGTCCTTTAACACCATGGCGGAGGAAATTGACACCTACCTCTCCCAGATTGAAACGCTCAACCGCCAAAAGACAGAGCTGAGCGTCGCGCGGAAGATTCAGCTCGGTCTGCTCGAAAAGCCGCATTTTGAAAACAGCGCCGCCGTGATTGACGCGTGCATGCTGCCTGCCAAGGACGTGGGCGGCGATTTGTACGACTACTGCACGCTGCCGGACGGCAACATCTGCGTCATTATCGCCGACGTTTCGGGCAAGGGAATTTCGGCGGCACTGCTGATGTCGCGCGCTATCACCATGCTGCGGCAATATGCCGAGGCAGGGCTGACGCCGGGCGAGATTCTGCGGCAATACAACAACCGCCTCGCCGAGCACAACCCCAACTTTTTGTTCATCACCACCTTTGTGGCGATTCTTCATCCGCGTGACGGCACCCTCACCTACGCCAACGCCGGTCACAATTTTCCCTATCTGCTCTCCGATACGCTCAGACAGCTCGACGGCAAGCACGGCGCCGCGGCAGGCATCTTCCGGAATGTGGACTATCCGGAGCACACCGTCGCCATGCATCCGGACGATATGCTGGTGCTCTACACCGACGGCGTGACCGAAGCCCAAAACAAGGCAGGCGGCTTCTTTGAGGAGAGCCGTTTGGAAAACCTGCTGCAAAAAAACCGCGGCAAGAGCGGACAGACAATGATTGCGCTGCTGTTGGAGGAAATCAGGATTTTTGCAGGCAACGCACAGCAAACCGACGATATTACCATACTGACCGCGCAGCTCTCCGCGACGGAAGCCGAGGACAAAAAAGACGAATAAGACACCAAAAAACGCCGCTGTGACGCACCCGTCACGGCGGCTGTTTTGCGTTTGGAGCGAGCTCTCCGACAGACTTCTATGGATGCAGGCGCTTGTGGCATCAGACAGTTGTACAATCTTCAAAAAGTTTGAAATGTGATAAAACTTCTCCGAAAAAATTGCATAGTCATATGCAACTTTCCGCGTTTTTTCGGGTATAGTAGAAGGGTTTTTTGTCCAAAAAATGAGGTGATATAATGGCACGCAGACGCATGATTTCAAACGCCGTGACCGACGCCTACCGTTTTCAGTCGATGGAGCCGCAGACGCAGCTGCTCTATGTCTATCTTTGTCTGAAAGCGGACGACGACGGCTTTGTCGGCAATCCCTACCTGTTTACGCACCTGACCGGCTGCGGCGAACGCGACCTCGAAACGCTGGCGCAGCGCGGCTACGTGATTCTGTTTGAGTCCGGCATCGCGGCGGTGGTACACTGGCACATTCACAACACCATCAAAAAAGACCGCTACAACCCGACGGTTCACACGGAGGAGCTGGCGCAGCTGCGGCTTGAGGACAAGTGCTATGTCCGCATTGCCGAGCCGGAACCGGAGCGGAACCAAAACGGAACCAAAACGGAACCGCAGTATAGTCTAGTCAAGTCCAGTCCAGTCAAGTCCAGTCAAGCCGAGTCCAGTCAAGTCGAGTCCAGTCAAGACAAGTCCAGTCAAGACAAGTCAAATCAAGACAAGTCCAGTCAAGACAAGTCAACACAGGACGATTTAATTCCGAGGAAGAAAAATAGTGACAGAACCGTTAAGAGAGATTTGTTTTCTCTTTTCTCTTATGATTATTTATTTTCTGTAAAAGAAATATCTGTCTGTAAAGAATCCACAGACGTGCAGAAAACAGCAAAGCCGCATGCACAAAAGCATACGGCTTGGAAAAGTGTACCTGTCAAAAGACCTTGCAGGGAGCTGATTGGCTTGAAAAAGCAGCGTCCGCACAATAAAGACGAGCCACGCTCACCCTTATTTGCGTGTTAGCGTGTCGGTAGCATCATCAGCAGGAAAGCAAAAGGGCTTTGGACAGCAGCATATAGTGATAACGTATCATCAACGCCGCATCAGAAAAGGCTGTTACCGTGCCGTTGCTGCTCTCTTTCATAACGCGGCTATGGCGGCTACCTCTCTATCAAGCGTCAGAAGCGCGGACTGCCCACCGCGGCAGCGGTCGCGGACTGCTGCTACAGCCGTAGCTATTCGCGTTCGTCGCCGAAGAAGAATACGGCAACGGTGCCGGGACCGGTGTGGG
>CAMJOD010000134.1 GCA_946407465.1 uncultured Clostridia bacterium | reverse complement strand
CGGTTGTGTAGGCTATTGCCAATCATAACGCGGCTATGGAGGTAATCTCTCTATCTAACGATAGCAGCGCGGACTGCCCACCGCGGCAGCGGTCGCCGCGTCAGAAATGGATTTAGCGGTTGTGTGGCTATTGCCAATCATAACGCGGCTATGGAGGTAATCTCTCTATCAGACGATAGCAGCGCGGACTGCCCACCGCGGCAGCGGTCGCCGCGTCAGAAAAGAAGTTAGCGGTTGTGTAGGCTATTGCCAATCATAACGCGGCTATGGAGGTTATTCTTTATCCAATATTATACCAAACTATAGGGTCATCTTTGCATGACCCTGTCTTTATTTAGCAGGAGAATACCATGAAAAAACGTATTTGTGTCGTCTTGCTGAGCGTTTGCCTGCTGCTGACGGCAGGCGCCTGCAGTCCGCGGCGTGAAAAGATGACGGACAGTCTGGAAGCGATGGACACCTTTATGACGCTGGAGGTCTACGGCGTCTCGGGCAATGAGCTGTCCTCTATCCGCGCGAATATCGAAGCGCTCGACAAGCGGCTGTCTGTCACCAACGACAAGGGTGAGGATAACGAGATTTTTCGCGTCAACCAAAACGGAGAGGGCGCGGTTTCGCCGGTTGTTGCGGATTTGGCGGAGCAGGCGCTCGCGCTCTGCAAGGACACCGGCGGTGCGCTCGACATCACGGTGCTGCCTGTGGTGGAGGAGTGGGGCTTTATCTCCAAGAATTTTCAGGTTCCGTCCGCCGAACGGCTCTCCGGGCTGCTGCCCTTGGTCGATTACACACAGGTCAGCTGTGAAAACAACACCCTAAAGCTCAAAAAACCCGGCATGAAGCTCGATTTCGGCGCGGTCGCAAAGGGCTATCTCGCGGACAAGGCAACGGAGATTCTCCGCGGCGCGGACTGCCAAAGCGCCATTCTCAACCTCGGCGGTACTGTCGCAGCCTACGGCGAAAAGCAGAACGGGCAGCCGTGGCGCGTTGGGATTGCCGATCCCGACAACAGCGCAACCTTTATGGGCTACCTGAGCTGCAAGGACAAGATTATCGCCACCTCCGGCAGCTACGAGCGCTGCTTTACCGGCGCGGACGGCAAGGTTTACAGCCACATCATCGACCCCAAAACCGGTATTCCGGTTGACAACGGCATTTTGTCCGTCACCATTATCTCCTCAAACGGCGTGCACAGCGACGGACTCTCGACCGCGCTCTTTGTAATGGGGCGCGAAAAGGCGGAGGAATACTATCACAACCACGCCGACTTTGATTTTGTCATGCTCACATCTGAAAAAAAAGCCATTGTGACGCCGGGCGCCGCGGAATCATTCACGGTTGCGCAGGGCTATGACTATGAGATTGTGAGGCTGACAGCCTAAATTTTTCTTGACTTATTTTCGCAAATATAATAAAATATAGTATATATGCAAAAAATTCCAACAGATAAAAAATGAGGAGAGTGAGAGAGTGGTATTTTCAAGCCTGGTGTTCCTGTTTGCGTATCTGCCGCTGACGCTGCTGATTTACTACGTCACGCCGCGCAAATGGCGCAACCTGTTTCTCTTTTTCATCAATCTGGTATTCTACGGCTGGGGAGAGCCGCTGCTGGTTCTTTTGATGGTGTTCAACGTCGCCTTCAACTATCTGGGCGGCTGGCTGGTCGATAAGTACCGCTATGACCACAAAAAGAAAAAGCTGTTTTTGATTTTGACGATTGTGCTCGACATCGGCATTTTGGCGGTGTTCAAGTACACGGGTCTGATTGTTGAAACGCTGAATCATCTGCCGTTTATGAGTCTGCCCGATCTCAAAATCAGCCTGCCCATCGGCATCAGCTTCTACACCTTCCAGACCATGAGCTATGTCATCGACGTCTACCGCGACGACGCGCCGGTTTCCAAGAGTTTTATCAACTTTGGCACCTATCTCGCGCTCTTTCCGCAGCTGATTGCGGGTCCGATTGTGCGCTACCGCGACGTTGCCGAGCAGATGATTCACCGCCGCGAGACGCTGGCGATGTTCACCAAGGGCGTCAAGATTTTTTGCGTCGGCTTGGCAAAAAAGGTCTTGATAGCCAACCAGATGGGCGCGCTGACCTCGGCGCTGCTCGCGGACGAAAACAATGGCATACTCGGCGTTTGGGTCGGTATTATCGGCTTTTCGTTCCAGCTCTATTTTGACTTTTCGGGCTATTCCGACATGGCGTGTGGTTTGGGCAACATGCTGGGCTTTGAGTTTCTCAAAAACTTCAACTACCCCTACATTGCCACCTCCATCACTGACTTTTGGCGCCGCTGGCACATTTCGCTGTCCACCTGGTTCAAGGAATATGTCTACATTCCGCTCGGCGGCAACCGCAAGGGCACGCGCCGTCAGATTATCAACCTTCTGATTGTATGGGGTCTGACCGGTCTTTGGCACGGTGCAGCCTACAATTTTATCCTGTGGGGACTTTACTACGGCGGCATGCTGATTCTCGAAAAGTTCGTGCTCAAGCGCTTTTTGGACAAGCTGCCCACGTCGGTGCAGCACCTCTACACCCTGCTGCTTGTGATTATCGGCTGGGGTATCTTCTACTTTACGGATGTGACGCAGCTCGGCGGCTTCCTTGCCAACCTGTTCAACTTCGGCAGGGGCTTGGGCAGTCAGGAGACGCTCAACACCATCATCAGCTTTTTGCCCATGCTGGCGGTTGCAGGCTTTGCGAGCACGCCGGTCGCGACGAATATCTACAACAAATTTGCCCGTACCCGTTACATTTGGATTGCGGAAACCGCTTTTTGTGCGGCGGTACTTTTCCTCAGCACAGCGAGCTTGGTCAGCCAGAGCTACAATCCGTTCCTCTATTTCCGCTTCTGACGACTGGTAGGTGATATGAATGAAACATTACGCAGATGACAATAAAAAAGCGTTTACCGCCAAAAGCGAAGCCAAGCGCGGCGGCAAACGGTTTGCCAAGGAGAGCGGCGCCGCTGCGTCCAAGCACGGACGCCACGCCGCCGGAGAGCCTGTGTCCAAGTCCAAAAAGCTTGGACGTCACGCCAAGGCGGAGGAGCCTGTGCAGGCAGCGGAGGCGGTCGAAGCAGCAACACCGGTTGAAGCAGCTGCGCCGGTTGAAGCGGCACCTGCCGAAACGCCTGCTCCCAAGCAGAAAAAGCGCGGCTTCTTTTCCAAAAAGAAAAAAGAGGAGACACCGTCGGAGCCCGAAGCAGTCGCTGCGGCTGAACCGGAGGAGCCTGCCGCACCACAAAAGCCGGAGCTTCCCAAGCTGCGGCTGAACCGCAAGGGAATCGTGCGCAAAACGACCTTTGATGAGCCTTCCGAAGAAAAAAAGCCGGCGGAGGAGCCGGAAGAAGAGGACACGGAGGTTGTCATTGAGCCGGATGCGATAGAAGAGGATCCCGGCTCGCAGCCTGCGGAAGCGCCCGAGGGCACGGAGATGGTGGACATCGTATCGTCCTCGTCCATGCTCAACGCCGACGGAACGCCCGACACCGACAAGGTCAAAGAGAACACCGTCATTCACGTGGAGCGTCCCAAGCGTGCGCGCACGGAGTGTCCTGCGACGCCTGTCGCGCCTGTGCCTGCCATGAAAGCCGGCTATGCGCCCGCGTTCATCTTCGGCGGCTTTTTGGCGGTGATGGCGCTGCTGTTTATCGCCATGCCCAAACTGGGCTACAGCGCCTCCGAAAAGCGCGTGCTGGCGAGCTTTCCCAAGACCGACGCCGAAACCGTATTCAGCGGTCAGTTCGGCAAGGATTTTGAAACCTACTTTGCCGACCATTTTCCGTTTCGCAACACATGGGTCGGCGTCAACGCCTACACCTCGCTCGTTGAGGGCAACAACGGCGCAAGCGGCGTCTACAACGGCACCGACGGCTATCTGATCAACAAGCCCATCAAGGACTACGGCAGAATCCCCGACAACATGGGACTGCTGACGGAATTTAAGCGTTCGGTTGACACGCCGATGACCCTTGTGATGGTGCCCTCTACCGGCTACATTTGCAGCGACAAGCTGCCGCTGGTACACGACATCTACCGCGATGATGAATATCTCGACTATATCCGCGACTACTCCGACGCGGTCGGCATTCGTTTTCTCGACATGCGCGACACCTTCAAGCGCGCCTACCGCAGCGGTTCGCAGCTCTACTACCGCACCGACCATCACTGGACGTCGGAGGCGGCATACCTGACCTACCGCGAATACTGCAAAATCTTTGGTCTTGTCACCAAGCCGCAGGAGGGCTTTGAGGTAGAAAAGCTCGAGAACTTTTACGGCACCACCTACTCCAAGAGCGGTTTCTGGCTCACGCCGCCCGACACGCTGGAAATTTGGAAGAACCCCAACAACAAGGAGGGCGACATCCACATTCAAATCAGCGACGGCGGAGAGGTTGTCAAGGAGCAGGATTCGCTGTTCTTCTATGAACACGCGACCGAGGACGACAAATATCCCGTCTTTATCGACGGCAACCACGCCAAGACCATCATTCACAACCAAAACGCCAACAAGGGCACGGTGGTTGTCATCAAGGACAGCTTTAGCCACTGCTTTGCGCCGTTCCTTGCCGAGAGCTTCAGCAAGGTGATTCTGCTGGATATGCGTTATTCCACCGAGGACATCACCAAGCTTGTCAAATCCGAGAACCCCGACCAGATTCTCGTCCTCTACGGCATTGACAACTTTGCCGAGGACACCGACCTCGGTCACCTCTGGGGCTAGCAGCGTGACGGCAGCGTGACGCTGCACCCAGTCCGCCTATTGAAGCGTTTTGTTTAGAGGAGACGTTCATCAACGGCGTGTCGAAGCGTGGCGGTTGACTTGTTTTTAAAATGATTAAGGACGGTTCGTGTGAGCCGTCCTTTTTGCCTTTGAAGTATTTTTTTGAAACAGCTTTCCGGCAGCGTGACGGCAGCGTGTCGGCAGCGTGACGCTGCATCCAGTCCGCCTTTTGAGAGGTTTATGATGGAGGAAGCTTTCATCAACGGCGTGTCGAAGCGTGGCGGTTGACTTGTTTTTAAAATGATTAAGG
>CAMJOD010000133.1 GCA_946407465.1 uncultured Clostridia bacterium | reverse complement strand
TTATAAAATAGGGCGATGAAACGGAGAATACTATGAGCAAACAAATCAAGTCATCTTACACGAGTGTTTTTGACAGGGAGAGCAAGGATCAAGTCAAATCTCCCGATAAACTCAATGAATACATAAGGGTGTCAACACCTGCTGTCTGGCTGCTTGCGGCGGCGCTTGCTGTAGTGCTTGCGGCTTTGATTATCTGGGGAACGACAGGAAGCGTGCCGGTTAATACAAAAACTACCGGAGTCGGTATGCGTATGGACTTTAACGCGGATGAAGTGAATTTAAAGAGCGAGGACGAGGCGTATCTTCGTAAAACCTATGAGGTGAAAAATCTTTTCTGCCTTGTAGACTCATCGGTCGGAATGGTGAAAAACCTTGATAATAAGGAAGCGTCAGTCGTGTTCAGAGACGGCAGACGTGTGAAGGGTACAGCACATATCATAGGCTCATATATGTTGGAGGATGATGAAATCCACAAGCTGCTTGATTCATTTCACGTAGACTCAAAATGGATTTTTTCAAGGCTCGGAAGCGGTGAGTTTCGTTACCCTGTTTATGTGGAGTTGGACGAAACGTTGGATTATATGTATTGGGGAGAAACTGCCGATGTATCCATTGTGGTAGGAGAGCAACGCCCTGTTGAGCTGTTATGGACGGAGTAAACAGTATGAGTGCAAAAAGAACAAAACCCGCGAATGTACCTGTAATACTTCAAATGGAAGCCCTGGAGTCCGGGGCTGCGTCGCTGTGCATGATTCTGGCGTATTACAAAAAGTGGCTGACCCTTGATATAGTCAGACATGACTGCGGCGTGTCACGTGACGGCAGTACCGTTGAGAATATCTCGGCAGCGGCACAGTCTTACGGCCTCGATGTAAAAACAGAGAAATACGATGTGAGTCAGCTAAAGCAGCAGGGGGAAATCCCCTGCATAATATGGTGGAATTATAACCATTTTGTTGTTTTGAACGGTTTTGCCGGAGACAACGCGGTGCTGAACGACCCGGCTATGGGCAGAGTAACGGTTTCAAAAGAGGAATTTGAGGAATCCTACAGCAATCTTTGTATAATGCTGAGTCCCAATAAGGATTTTGTGCCGGGAGGAAAACCAAAAAGCATGGTTACCTTTTTTCTCGAAAGGGCAAAGGGCAACGGCAAAGCGCTTCTTCTGATTGTAGTAACAGCGGCATTGGCGGCAGTCGCAGGAACAATCATTCCGTCATTTAACTCCGCGTTTACCAACATTTTGAAACAAGACGTTCGTTCAAGCGAAAATACAACGCTCACATTATTTTTGTTTGTATTCGGATTTTTTATCCTGTATCATACAGTGTGCCAGCTGTTTAACATTATTTCTGTTTACAAGGCGTCGGGAAAAATGGCTGTAACGTCAAATTTCTCTTTCCTTTGGCACCTGTTAAGGCTGCCGATTGACTTCTTTTCCCAGCGCTATGCCGGGGATTTAACGTCGCGTCAGACTGAGAATGACAAAGTTGCAAAGACGCTGGTACAGATAGTTGTGCCTACATTTATTCAGATAGTGCTGTTGCTTTTTTATCTGTTTGTAATGATGAATGTCAGCGCAGCGCTGACGTTTGTCGGGCTGTTAACGGTGGCGGCAAATCTGTTTATTGCAAGGTATATTTCAAAAAAACGCACGGATATTTCGCGCGTGCAGCTCCGTGATACGGGAAATCTGAACGCAACCACGGTGTCGGCAATCGACATGGTGGAAACAATAAAAGCTTCGGGAGCGGAAAACGGATTTTTTGAACGCTGGTCAGGCTTTCACGCTTCGGCAATGAAAAGCAAGGTGGCGTTCGGGCGTGTAAACCAATACCTTGGTTCGCTGCCTAATTTGGTTCAGCAGGCGTCTACGGTTATTATGCTTGCTATCGGCGCAAGTCTTATAATAGGCGGTTATTTGGGAGAAGGAGCCTTTCTGGCGTTTCAGGCGCTGATGAATTCGTTTCTCAAGCCTGTAAATATGCTTATCACCGCCGGTCAGAATATACAGGAGATGCGTTCTTACGCGGAACGCATAGATGACGTTATGAAATATCCGACTGAGGCAGACAGGGAAGAAGAGGATTCTGCGCTTCAGGATTTGGAAGGCGTGCAGAAGCTCTCAGGAAATGTGGAACTGAAAAATATCACCTTCGGTTATTCGCGTCTTGCAGAGCCTCTGCTAAAGGACTTTTCCCTCAGCATACCTGCCGGAGCAAAGGTTGCTCTCATCGGCAGCTCGGGCAGCGGTAAGTCCACGATTGCAAAGCTCATAGCAGGGCTGTACGATCCGTGGTCGGGAAGTATCACCTTTGACGGAAAGAAACGGCGTGAAATACCCAAGGCTGTCTTTACCTCCTCTGTTTCGGTTGTGGATCAGGATGTGTCCATGTTTGCCGATACCATAGAGAATAATATAAAAATGTGGGATTCCACAATAGAGTATTTCGATATGGTACTGGCGGCACGGGACGCGGATATCCACGACGACATCATTCAAAAAAGAGGCGGTTATCACTATGTTATGGCGGAAAACGGCAAGGATCTTTCCGGAGGTCAGCGTCAGCGCATAGAGATTGCCAGGGCTTTGGCGGGAGATCCTTCCCTCATCATTATGGACGAGGCTACAAGCGCATTGGACGCCAAGACCGAATATCTGGTTTCGGAAGCGATAAAAGCCAGAGGTATTACCTGTATTATAGTTGCTCACCGCCTGTCCACCATACGCGATTGCGACGAAATTATCGTATTGAATAACGGCGTAGTGGCAGAGAGAGGCAATCACGATACGCTGATGGCGAATAACGGTCTTTACGCTGAGTTGATTACCACACAATGAGAAAGCAGGAGAAGAAAAGAAGTAATATGGGAATATTTGAAGAACATCTGCGTGAACGCCTGAAACGGGACGATGCAGAGTTGTCCCACAGTATTGATGATGTCATTGATTCTCTGCGGGGAAAGAGCCGTTACCATGCCGACGGAACTTCCATGGAAAACCTGCGTCATGAATTAGAGCTGATATGTCAGTTCTATAAAGTGGATATCCCCTCCGAATTCCATGATACAAAGGACGTAAATGAATTCATAGATTACATGACGCATCCTTCCGGCATTATGCACCGCAGGGTTATGCTCGAGGGAAACTGGTGGAAGGACTGTGACGGAGCATTGCTTGCCGTTACAAAGGATAAGGGTGAATTTTGCGCGCTCCTTCCGCGAAAGACAGGAGGCTATTCCTTTTGGAATACAAGCAGCGGAGCGAGAGAAAAGCTGACAAGCAAACATAAGGATATGTTTGAAAAGGAGGCGCTTTGTTTTTATGAACCTCTGCCCGAAGAGGTGAAGAACGGAAAACAGCTTTTATTTTTCCTTTTTAAGCATATCGCCATCTTTGATTACGCAATCGTTCTGCTTGCCACTCTGCTTGCGACGCTTTTGGGTATGATGACGCCCTATATATCAGGCATTATTTTTTCAAGGCTGATACCTTCGGGAAAAACGGATATTGTGTTTACAACGGCAATTCTCCTTTTGATAACCGTACTTGCGGCTTATATCATGTCTGTTGTCCGTACCGGTACGCTTGAAAGGATAAAGAACAGAATGGAGAACGTCGTGCAGAATGCGCTTATGAGCAAATTAATGCACCTGCCGCCACGGTTTTTCCAGAGGAAAAGTGCAGGCGGGCTTGCAACGATCATCACTTACCTTGACCGGCTCCCGATGGTAATAGCGGATGTCCTTTTGGGACCGTGTATTACAGCAGTCTTTTCCTTTGCTTATGTGATTCAGATTGGGGTGTTGGCTCCGTCCCTTGCTCTGCCGGCTTTTGTTACGCTTATCGTGCAGGCTCTGATTATCATATTTTCCATAAAGCAGAAGCTGCGCCTGACCCGTGAGGAACTGAATGCCAATATGGAAGTTAAGGGTATTACTTATTCCGCTATTTCCGGTATTCAACGCATAAAACTCAGCGGCAGTGAAAAAAGGATAGTGTCCCGTTGGGCGAAGGCATACAAAAACCGTGCGAAGGCAGCGTACAAAGTTTACTTTCCTTCCACTATGCAGAATGAACTGGTAGTGGCAGCAGCACTGGCAGGAACCCTGTGGGTGTACTTTTCGGGCGCTTCAAGGGGAATCGAGTTGTCTCAGTTCGTGGTGTTTCTGTCTGCTTTTTCCATCGCTACAAACAATATCACAAGCTTGTCCGAATGTGCTCAGCACCTGCCCTTTTTAAAACCGTCGCTGAAGCTCATAGAGCCTATCCTGAGCGAAGCACCCGAAACGAGCGCGGGTAAAATGGTAGTCGGCAGACTCAGCGGAGCAATAGAGATGAGCCATGTCACTTTCAGATACAGCGAGAAGAGTCCTGTTGTATTGGACGATCTTAACCTGAAAATCAAGCCGAGGGAATATATTGCAATAGTAGGACGCAGCGGCTGCGGCAAGTCCACGCTGATGCGGTTGCTCATGGGTTTTGAAAAACCTGAAAGCGGTATGGTAATGTACGACCAAAAGGATTTGGCTGAGCTTGATCCGGCTTCCCTGCGGCGTAATATAGGCGTTGTGCTTCAAAACGGAAAGCTCTTTGCCGGAAGTATATTCTCTAATATCACAATATCGGCGCCGTGGCTGACTCTTAAGGAGGCTTGGGAGGCTGCGGAAATGGCAGGTATGGCTGATGATATCAGGAATATGCCCATGGGTATGCACACCCTGATAAGCGAAGGTTCGGGAGGAATTTCCGGAGGTCAAAAGCAACGCCTGATGATTGCACGCGCCATAGCTCCCAAGCCTAAGATACTCATGTTTGACGAGGCTACCAGCGCGTTGGATAATATCACGCAGAAAAAAGTGTCCGACACGCTTGATACGCTCAACTGCACCCGTGTGGTAATTGCCCACAGGCTTTCGACCATTCGTAACTGTGACCGTATACTGGTGATGGATAAAGGCAAAATCGCAGAGGACGGCAGTTATGATGAACTGATAGCAAAGAACGGATTATTTGCCGAGCTGGTAGAGCGTCAGAGATTATAAAGGCACAAAAGATACCGGCGTTTTCACGCCGGTA
>CAMJOD010000132.1 GCA_946407465.1 uncultured Clostridia bacterium | reverse complement strand
CAATCCGCGCAACTGACGGTTGATAATTAGGAAGTGTGTAATCCCGCGTTTGAAATGGCGATTGCGGTATATGTGAATCTTATTTTATTGCGTAAAAAACCGCTGTATCTTGCTTTTGGCTTGATACAGCGGTTATATTTATTATTTTTGTTACGCGTTAATCAGCTCAATAATCTTCTTCTCCGCTGCCTGCGCGTCCGCCTTGCCGCGGCTGTTCTTCATCACGTTGCCGACAAGGGCTTTGATTGCCTTTGCCTTGCCGTTTTTGAAGTCCTCCACCGCCTTGGGATTGCCGGCAACCGCGTTTTTGCACAGCTCCAGCAGCGCGTTGTCGTCGAGACCGCCCATGTCGCTCTCGCTGATAAAGTCGGCGGCGGACTTGCCGGTGTCGAGCATTTTTTCCAGCGTGGACTTGGCGAGATTGTTGCGGATTTTGCCGCTGTCGAGCAGCTTGACCAGCTCGTTGAGCTGCGCCGGTGTGGTCGCCACGGCAAAGACCTCCTTGTCTGCCTCGGTCTCAACTCTGCGGAAAATCTGTCCGATAATAAAGTTGGAGACCGTTTTGGGAGACTTGACGCCCTCAATCGCCTTGTCAAAATATTCGCTGATATTGCGGTACTTTGTCAGCAGCGCCGCGTCCTTTTCGGGAATGCCGTAGTCGTCGGTGTAGCGCTCGAGCTTTTCGTCCGGCAGCTCGGGCATTTCGGCGCGCAGCCGCTCTACCTCGTCGCGCGGCACGTTGATCGTCACCAAATCGGGGTCGCGGAAGTAGCGGTAGTCGTGCGCGTCCTCCTTGCTGCGCATGGAGGAGGTGGTGCCGGTCGCATCGTCAAAGCGCAGGGTCTCCTGCACCACCTTGCCGCCGCTCTCGAGCAGGTCTACCTGACGGTCATATTCATATTCCATCGCGCGCGCAATGTTGGTGATGGAGTTCATGTTCTTGATTTCGGTGCGCGTGCCAAACGCCTCGCTGCCCTGCGGACGGACAGAGATGTTCACGTCGCAGCGCATGGAGCCCTCCTGCATTTTGCAGTCGGAAATGCCGACCCAGCGCATGACCTGCTGCAGGCGTTCGACATATTCCTTCGCCTCGTCGATCGAGCGGATATCCGGCTCCGAGACGATCTCGATCAGCGGCACGCCGCCGCGGTTGTAGTCCACATAGGTGTCGCCGTGGCGGTGAATCAGCTTGCCGGCGTCCTCCTCGATGTGGATATGGTGCAGACGGATTTTTCTGCCGTTGGACAGCTCGATGTAGCCGCCGATAATCAGCGGCGCGTAGAGCTGGCTGATTTGGTAGGCTTTTGCAAGGTCGGGATAGCAGTAGTTCTTTCTGTCCATCTTGGCGACCTCGGCGATTTTGCCGTGAACAGCCAAGCCTGCCTTGATGGCGTAGCGCACCACCTCGCGGTTGAGCACGGGCAGCGTGCCGGGCAAGCCGATGCAGACCGGACAGCAGTGCGTGTTCGGCTCGCCGCCGAACTGCGTGGTGCAGCCGCAGAAGATTTTTGTCTTGGTCGATAATTCGATGTGGGTTTCAAAACCCGAAACTAATTCGTATTTCACAGCTTTACACCCCACTTTGTATCGGTAAATTTTTCGGGAGCCGCCTGCTGATACTGATAAGCGGCGTTCAGAATCGTTGCCTCACCAAAGCTCTTGCCAATCAGCTGCATGCCGATGGGCATGCCCTTTTCGTTAAAGCCGCAGGGCACGGAAACGCCGGGCAGTCCGGCAATGTTGACCGGAACGGTGCAGATGTCGGTGAGATAGGTCTCAATCGGGTCGCTCGTGGCGTGCCCCTTTTCAAACGCGGTCATGGGCACGGTCGGCGCCAAAATGACGTCGCAGTGCGCAAACGCGTCGTTGAATGCCTTGATGATGGTGCCGCGCAGGTCGGTCGCCTTTTTGTAGTACGCGTCGTAGTAGCCTGCCGAGAGCACATAGGTGCCGAGCAAAATACGGCGCTTGACCTCCTCGCCAAAGCCCTCGCTTCTGGTGCGGCAAATCATGTCGTGCGTGCCGGTGTAGTGCGCGGTCTTGTAGCCGTAGCGAATGCCGTCGTATCTGCCGAGGTTGGAGGACGCCTCCGCGCAGGCGATAATATAATAGACGGGCAGGGCGAATTTGAGCACCGGCAAATCAAAGTAGACGATTTGGGCGCCGAGGGACTCATAGACCTTTGCCGCGTCCAGCACAGCCGCCTTTACGTCGTCGCGCACACCGTCGAGATATTCGCGTGCGATGCCGATTTTCATGCCCTTGATGTCGTTTGTCAGCTTGGAATAGGTCTCGCCGCCGACCGCGCCGAGCGAGGTGGAATCGCGCTTGTCCTGCTTGGCGATGGCGTCAAACACGATTGCCGCGTCCTCTACGCTCTTGGTGATGGGGCCGATTTGGTCGAGCGAGCTGGCGTAGGCAATCAGGCCGTAACGCGAAACCGCGCCGTAGGTGGGCTTTAGTCCGACAACGCCGCAGAAGGACGCAGGCTGACGGATGGAGCCGCCGGTGTCGGAGCCCAAGCCGTAGGCAGCGATATTGCCGCCGACCGCGCTCGCCACGCCGCCGGAGCTGCCGCCTGCCACATGGTTGACGTCAAACGGATTCATGGCGCCGCCAAAGCAGGAGTTTTCGCAGGAGGAGCCCATGGCGAACTCGTCCATGTTGGTCTTGCCGAGCATGACGGCGTTCTGCGCCTTGAGCAGCTCCCAGACCGTCGCGTCAAAAATCGGCTTGTAGCCGCTGAGGATTTTGGAGCAGCAGGTGGTGTCGATTCCCTTGGTGGACATGTTGTCCTTGAGAGTCATCGGCACGCCCTCGAGCAGCCCGATTTCTTCGCCTGCGGCAAGCTTTTTGTCCACTGCCGCCGCGGTTTGCAGCGCTTCGTCGGGCGTGACGCAGACATAGGCGTTCAGCGCGCCGTTGGCGTTTTCTATTTCTTTTAAATAGCTTTTTGTCAGCTCCGTGCAGGAAACCTGCTTGGAGACAAGCATTTCATGTATTGCAGCAATTGTACCCATAACGCGCCTCACTCTCTGTTTCTGACGAGGAAATGCTCCTCCGCCTGTTCCGGTGCGTTCTTCAAAATTTCGGACGCCGGATAGGACGGAACCACCTCGTCCTCACGGAACACATTGGACAGGTTGTTGATGTTATCAAAGCCCTCGGCGCTTGCCGGCGCGTTGCTGATGGTGTCTGCAAAGTCGATAATCTCCTGCATTGACTTGGTCAGCCCGTCCAGCTCCTCCTCCGGCACAAACAGCTTGGAAAGCAAAGCGATGTTTTCCACATCTTCTCTTGTTACCATTGAATCACCTTCTAAAATAAACTATCCATTTAATTATACACTATTTTTTGCAGGGTTTCAATACTTATTTTGACGGAGTTCACGGGCAGTCGGCAGGGAAGAGAGAGCTTTTGCCGCTTTATTGATAAATTGCTGAAATTTAGTTCCAAAATAATATTGACAAATCAAATATTTCGGTGTAAAATGTGTCTAAACCAATGAGGAAGAGTGAGTAGGCTGTGGAGCTTCTCTCAAAGAGAGCTGCGGACGGTGGAAGCGCGGCAGAGAAAACACGGTTGAATGGACTTCCGAGGGCAAACGGAAATGCTTTTGCAAAGTATGGGAGACGGCTTAACCTGCCGTGATACGGGTTAGCGCATGTCAGTGCGTGTTGAGAGGACGCAGTTTTGCGTCAAGCAGGGTGGCACCGCAGGAATGTTCCTGTCCCGGCAGAATGTTGTCGGGACAGTTTTTTTGTCTCCGGCAAAAAATTATTTCAAAGGAGAATGAACCATGAAAGAGAACAAAATCCCCTACAAGACCTACCTTGACGAGAGCGAAATTCCCACAAAATGGTACAATGTTCGCGCGGACATGAAAAACAAGCCGGCGCCGCTGCTCAATCCGGCGACCCATCAGCCCATGACCGCCGAGGAGCTCTCGCCCGTATTCTGCGAGGAGCTGGTGGCGCAGGAGCTGAACAACACCGACGCCTACATTGACATTCCGCAGGAGATTCAGGACTTCTACAAAATGTACCGTCCGTCTCCGCTGATTCGCGCGTATTTTTTGGAGCGTGCGCTCGACACGCCTGCCAAGATTTATTATAAGTTTGAGGGCAACAACACCAGCGGCAGCCACAAGCTCAACTCCGCCATTGCGCAGGCTTATTACGCCAAAAAGCAGGGACTGAAGGGCGTCACCACCGAGACCGGCGCCGGTCAGTGGGGCACGGCGCTGTCGATGGCTTGCTCCTACTTCGGACTCGACTGCAAGGTGTTTATGGTCAAGGTCAGCTACGAGCAAAAGCCCTTCCGCCGCGAGGTCATGCGCACCTACGGCGCCTCGGTCACGCCTTCGCCGTCCGAGACAACGGCAATCGGCAGAAAGATTCTGGCGGAGCACCCGGGCACCACCGGCAGTCTCGGCTGCGCGATTTCCGAGGCGGTTGAGGTTGCCACCTCCACAGAGGGCTACCGCTATGTGCTGGGCAGCGTGCTCAACCAGGTGCTGCTGCACCAGAGCATTATCGGCTTGGAGACCAAGACCGCGCTCGACAAGCTCGGCGTCAAGCCCGACATCATCATCGGCTGCGCCGGCGGCGGCTCCAACCTCGGCGGTCTGATTGCGCCGTTTATGGGCGAAAAGCTCAGAGGCGAGGCGGATTACCGCATTATCGCTGTAGAGCCTGCGTCCTGCCCGAGCTTTACGCGCGGCAAATACGCCTATGACTTCTGCGACACCGGCATGGTTTGTCCGCTCGCCAAGATGTACACCCTCGGCTCCGGCTTTATTCCGTCCGCCAACCACGCAGGCGGTCTGCGCTATCACGGCATGAGCAGCGTGCTGTCGCAGCTCTATGACGACGGTCTGATGGAGGCGACCAGCGTGGAGCAGACCTCTGTTTTCGAGGCGGCAGAGCAGTTTGCGCGTGTGGAGGGTATTCTTCCGGCGCCCGAATCCAGCCACGCCATCCGCGTTGCCATTGACGAAGCGCTCAAATGCAAGGAGACCGGCGAAGAAAAGACCATCGTGTTCGGTTTGACCGGCACCGGCTACTTCGACATGACCGCCTACGAAAAATTCAACGACGGCACAATGACCGATTATATCCCTACCGACGAGGAGCTTGCGCAAAGCCTTGCGAACCTTCCCGTCATAGACTAAATAGACCCCTTTCTTACACAAGCACCGCAGCGGTTGGCAGTTCGCCGACCCTGCGGTG
>CAMJOD010000131.1 GCA_946407465.1 uncultured Clostridia bacterium | reverse complement strand
ACTACGCCTCGGTGGACTTTCACCACAGAGCATTGATATGCCCGTCATACTAAAATCAAGCCGTCCCCCATTCGGAGACGGCTTGATATTTTACTATAAACGCACAACGCTATACGTGTGCAAAATAATTAAGAATTACGAATTAAGAATTATGAATTAAAGACTCACGCTCTCATTTCGTCCTCGTTGTCGCCGGTGAAATAGACCTTTTTGATGTCGGCGCCGAGTGCCTTGAACTTGTCAACCACATCCTCGTAGCCTCTCTCGATATACTGAATGCTCGAGATTTCGGTGGTGCCGCTGACCTGCAGCGCAGCGATAATCATAGCCGCGCCGGCGCGAAGGTCGGTCGCCTTGACGGGAGCTGCGGTGAGCGGTGTGCCGCCCTCGATGATGGCGAGTCTGCCCTCGACCGAGATATGGGCGCCCATGCGAATCAGCTCGCTGATATACTGATAGCGGTTGTCCCACACATTTTCGTTGACAATGCTGGTGCCGGGAACACCCATGAGCAGCGCGGTGAACTGCGGCTGGCAGTCGGTCGGGAAGCCCGGGTGCGGCATGGTTTTGATATTGCAGCGCTTGAGCGGCTTGACGGTTGCGTCAATCGTGAGCGCCTCGTCGTATTCGGTAATCTTGCAGCCCATTTCGCGGAACTTTGCCGAAATGGACTCCAAGTGCTTGGGTGTGATATTGGTGATGGTGATGCAGCCGCGCGTTGCCGCCGCCGCGCACATATAGGTGCCTGCCTCAATCTGGTCGGGAATAATCGAATAGGTGATGCCGTGCATATAGCTCACGCCGCGCACCTTGATAACGTCGGTGCCGGCGCCGCGGATGTCCGCACCCATCGAGTTGAGGAAGTTGGCGAGGTCAACGATATGCGGCTCCTTTGCCGCGTTCTCGATAATCGTCATGCCCTTGGCTCTGCATGCCGCCAGCATGATATTCATGGTGGCGCCGACCGAAACCACGTCAAGGTACACATGGCTGCCGACCAGCCCATCCTCGCATTCGGCTTCAATAATAGCGCCGTCCACCAGCTTGGTCTCCGCGCCGAGCGCCTCAAAGCCCTTGAGGTGCTGGTCAATCGGGCGCACGCCGAAGTTGCAGCCGCCGGGCAGCGCAACCTTTGCCTTGCCGTATTTGCCCAGCAGCGCGCCCAGGAGATAATAGGACGCACGCATGCCGCGCACCAGCTCGGTGGTAGCCGAACAGGTTCCGATATGCGTCGGGTCGATATAGAGGGTGGATTTATTGATTCTTCTGACCTTGGCGCCCATCTGCTGCAAAATCTTGCTGATAAGCGTCACGTCGCTGATGTTCGGGATATTCTCAATCTGACACGGCTCGTCACAGAGAATAACGGCGGGAATAATCGCCACTGCCGCGTTTTTGGCGCCGCTGATGTTTACTTCGCCGAATAAAGGCTTTCCGCCTGTCACTACAAACTTTTCCAATTGGGTACACTCCAATACAGCTTGATTATCAAAACACTATCAAAACCTATATCTTGTGGTTCTTCTTGTCAAATTACACAAAATATATTACAAATTGATTAAAACTATCAGGGATATTTGGTTACACATCCGTAACACTACAATTCTCCTACAGAAAATGATACTACAAACTTGTAGTAAAGTCAACGCATTCTTTGAATTGTAACCGATTTTTGGCTAACTTGTACTCAAATTGTTAAAATTTTGTAACAATTGTCTTGAATATTAACAAGCACGGTTACGCTTTGTTATTTTTTCCGTATGAGAACTAAAAATTCACCTAATTTTCCGTTCGAGAAATATTCGATTTCTGACAATTCCTTTACTTTTTGCCCCAAAATGATTACAAAACTGCCGCATGGCGATTATATCGGGAGCAATTTAGTGCAAGTTTTTAGACAAAAAAGTCGATTATAAGAACGGAAGAAACAGCGTTTGCGACCTTTTGTTTGCACATATTATTACAAAAGGTAAATTGTAAAAGATTATCCTGTCTTATCTTTTGTCCTCTTGCAGCGTAATCTCTATCTCATAATCCTTTCCATCCGAGCTGCGGTAGAATTTCAGCTTTGCCTTGTCGCCTGCCTTATGCGGCTCCAGCGCCTCATACATCTCGGCAAAGGAGGTGACGGTCTTGCCGTCAAATTCGGTGATGACGTCGTCGGGCTTCAGGTCGGTGCCGCCGCAGGGGCCGTTTTCGTCAATCGTAGCGACCAAAATGCCGCGCGGAACGTTATAGCTTGCCGAATCGCTCGCCGTGACAGCGGTTCCGGTGATGCCGATTTTGACTCTGCCCTCCACGTAGCCGTTGCGAATCAGCGAATCGCAAATCTGCTTGACCTGCACCGAGGGAATACAAAAGCCAATGCCCTCATACTTTTCATCGACAATTTTCGCCGAGGCGACGCCGATGACCTGACCGTACTTGTTCACCGCGGGACCGCCGGAGTTGCCGGGGTTGATGGGAGCGTCGGTCTGAATGTACTTGACGATATTTTTGCTGGACGCGTCGCGGTTGATCGCCGAGACAATGCCCTTGGTGACGGAGTTTTGGTAGTCGATGCCGCCGGGGTTGCCGATGACAATCAGGTCCTCGCCCAGCCCGATTTGGTCGGAATTGCCGAACGCGGCAGGCTTGAGACCGGAGGCGTCCGCCAGCTTGAGCACCGCCAAATCCGTGCGCGAGTCAAAGCCGACCACGCCGGCCTTGTATTCCTTGCCGTCGGCGGTCACGACCTTGATTGCATAGGCGGTTTTGCTGTCGTTGACCACATGCGAATTGGTCACGACAAAGCCGTCGGCAGTGAGCACAATGCCGCTGCCCTGCGAGACAACCTTGGTGTTGTCATTGGTATCGCCCAGGAAACAGAGCACCGAAACCACCGAATCCGACGCTGCCTTGAACGCGTATTCGGCGTCGTAGGTATTATTTGTCCGGGCGTCCTCGGGCTTTTCGTCGAGCGTCAAGCCGCCAAAGCTGCTGTCCGCCTTATCGGAGTAGTCGCTCTCCTTGTGCTCGGCAGCCGGCGCAGTGGTGGCAGGTGTTTCGGGCGTGCCGAAGCCGCCGCCGTCGGGCATGGTGAAATCGGGAATCCGGAAAAACGGCTCCGTATCATTGTTGGGGCTGACCGCGGCAGGTGTTTTTGCCTGCAAGATGGAATAGCCCACAATACCAATCATACCGGCGCCCAGCAGCACGCTCAGCACGATAATCACAACAAGCAGACCCTTGTTAATCTTTGACTTTTGGGGCGGCTGCGGCGGCTGTGCGGCATAGGCAGCCACCTCATCAATCTTGACCGTCGGTATTTCAAAAAAGCGGTTATCGTCATAGACGCCCGTTTGCACAATCGGGTTGAAGCTGTCGTCCTCCGCAGAAACCGGCGGCACAGGCTGCGCGTTCTGCGCATTTTGGGCAGGCGGCACGCTCTGCGCGTCCTGCTCATTCTGTGCGGACGGAACATGCTCCTCAAAAGGCGCGGTCTCTTCCGTCGCATTGGGCGGCTCCTCCTCAAACAGATTCTGCGGCTGCAAATATTCGGGTGCAGGCTGCTGCACGGGCGGCGCAGGCTGCACAGGCTGAACCGGCTCCTGCGGTGCAGGCGGCTTCGGCTCAAAACCGTTCATTTCATTTTCAAAAGGATTGTCCATACCATTACCTCTGAACAAAAATTTTTCCTGTATTTCTTCCTTATATTATACCTCTAAAACGCCGTAAAAGCAACTAAAATTCGCAGATGGATTGTGAATATTCGATGAAAATTTTTGAAGCTGAAAAAACTACGTAAAAAAACATAAAAAAATTTGGAAAAGCCCTTTAAATCCTGTTGAATTTATAGTATAATAGAGACAACTCGACAGAGGCGACGCCTTTCTGTTGAAATATTTTGACAAAGGAAGATGCATATGCCATTAGTAAATGCTAAAGAAATGCTCACCAAAGCAAAGGCAGGCCACTACGCAGTCGGCCAATTCAACATCAACAACCTTGAGTGGACAAAGTCCATTCTGCTCACCGCGCAGGAGCTCAACTCTCCTGTTATCCTCGGCGTTTCCGAGGGTGCCGGCAAATATATGTGCGGCTACAAGACCGTTGTAGGCATGGTTACCGCTATGCTCGAAGAGCTCAACATCACTGTTCCCGTTGCGCTGCACCTCGACCACGGCTCCTATGAAGGCGCCAAGAAGTGCATCGAAGCCGGCTTTAGCTCCATCATGTTCGACGGCTCCCACTATCCCATCGACGAGAACGTTGCCAAGACCAAAGAGCTGGTTGCCACCTGCAACGAGCTGGGTCTGTCCATTGAGGCAGAGGTTGGCTCCATCGGCGGCGAAGAGGACGGCGTTATCGGCGCAGGCGAGTGCGCAGATCCGCAGGAATGCAAGATGGTTGCAGACCTCGGCGTTACCATGCTGGCTGCCGGTATCGGCAACATCCACGGCAAGTATCCCGAAAACTGGCAGGGTCTCAGCTTTGAAACCCTCGACGCTATCCAGCAGCTCACCGGCGACATGCCGCTGGTTCTGCACGGCGGCACCGGTATTCCGGCTGACATGATCAAGAAGGCGATTGAGCTGGGCGTTTCCAAAATCAACGTTAACACCGAATGCCAGCTCGCGTTTGCCGCAGCTACCCGTAAGTATATCGAAGAAGGCAAGGATCTCCAGGGAAAGGGCTTCGATCCCAGAAAGCTCCTCGCTCCCGGTGCACAGGCAATCAAAGACACCGTAAAAGAGAAGATGGAGCTCTTCGGCTCCGTAGGCAAAGCCTAACCGTCGGTGGACGGTATCGGCGCCTTTTGAGAGCGTCATCTTATTTTGACGTTTCATCAACGGCGCGCTAAGCGTTTGTTTGAGAACAGCGCTTGCTGTTTTCTGTCAAACGTTTCTGTTTAATTTATTTGATTTAAAAGCTGACCGCTGCCGCGGTGGGCAGTCCGCGTTTCTGACAGTTGGATGTTAGGCAAACGCCTATCTCGCGTTGAGCGTTTGGTTTGGAGGCAGAGCTTGCTGTTTTCTGTCAGGCGTTTTGGTTTGATTTGAATGATTTAAAAGCTGACCTTTGCAATTTGCTGGGGTCAGCTTTTTCCGCTGCCGCGGTGGGCAGTCCGCGTTTCTGACGGTTGGATGTTAGGCAACCGCCATTCTCGCGTTGAGCGTTTGGTTTGGAGGCAGAGCTTGCTGTTTTCTGTCAGGCGTTTTGGTTTGATTTGGATAATTTAATACTATTCTCTGTTATGAAGTGACTTTTGTCAATACATCAAAGTCACTAAAAGT
>CAMJOD010000130.1 GCA_946407465.1 uncultured Clostridia bacterium | reverse complement strand
CCCTTAGCAGGGGAGCCTCTTCACCACTTGAGTAATCCTCCGTATATGGTAAAGTGTTGTAATTGATTTAATTGGCGGAGAGAAAGGGATTCGAACCCTTGGTCCCTTGCGGGATCACTAGTTTTCAAGACTAGCTCCTTAAACCACTCGGACATCTCTCCAAAAATGCCTTATCTCAGCAAGAATTATTGTATCACAAGACAGGCGATTTGTCAAGCCCTTTTTTCAGTTATTGACCGCATTTGCACAATCGTGTATAATGAATACATGACATCAACCGGAGGTGAGCGCATGCATGATATTTGGAACCCTTGGCACGGCTGTGTCAAGTGCAGCGAGGGCTGCCAAAATTGCTATATGTATTTTCTCGACGAACAGCGCGGCAAAAGCGGCGCCGACATCTACCGCACCAAGGCAGGCTTTCGCTATCCGCTGGCAAAGGACAGGCAGGGACGCTACAAGGTGCAGAGCGGCGAGCAGCTGCGCGTCTGCATGACCTCCGATTTCTTTTTGGAGCAGGCGGACGCATGGCGCGGCGAGGCGTGGGATATTATCCGTCAGCGGCCGGATGTGGTGTTCTTCTTGTTGACTAAGCGGCCGCAGCGCGTTGCGGATTGCTTGCCGCATGATTGGGGAGAAGGCTGGGAGAACGTCTTTTTTAACGTCAGCTGCGAGAACCAGCGGCGTGCCGACGAGCGGATTCCCATTCTGCTCAGTCTGCCCTTTAAGCATAAAGGCGTGATGTGCGCGCCCTTTATCGGTGCGGTCAGCCTGAAGGACTATCTTTCCACCGGTCAGATTGAGCAAGTGATTGTCGATGGCGAGAATTACAGCGGCGCGCGTCCGTGTCACTATGAATGGGTCAAAAGCCTGCGCGACGAGTGTGTTGCCCACAACGTCACCTTTGCCTTTGTCGGCACCGGCAGGCACTTTGTCAAGGACGGCAGACACTACCGCATCGAGGGCAGCGGCGTGCAGGCAAATCAGGCGTTCAAGTCCGGACTGAGCTTTCAGGGCAAGCCGATTGCGTTTAAGCTGACTAACCTTTTGGGGCTGCTGGTTAGCGAGGAGCGCCGCTACAAGCCCTTTTTCGGACAAAAATGCAGCACCTGCGGCATGCGGATTATCTGCAACGGCTGCACCAAATGCGGCAAATGCGGCGAAGTGTTCGATTCCTGACGCGGCATAAGTAATTTTTTTATATCCTGATGACAACAAAAATCAGGTAGACATTCTCGAATGAATCTGTTATAATGTTAGGTGAAACTAACTTTAGGGGACAGATTGGTATGAAGTTAAAGGAAATGGCTGTCGGTCAGTCCGCCGTCATTACGGCAGTCGGCGGCGAGGGTGTGCTGCGGCAGCATTTTTTGGATATGGGTGTAATCCCGGGAACCGAGGTCAAGGTCGTCAAGCTGGCGCCGATGGGCGACCCGATGCAGCTGATGCTACACGGCTATGTGCTCTCGATGCGCCTTGCCGAAGCGGAGAAGATTGAGGTAAAGCCGCTGGAAGAAAAGAAAAAGACCGCCGACGGCCGCAGAATTGCCAAAAGCACACACCCGGGCTTGGGTGAGGGCGGCAGGTTTCACGAAAAAGGGAGCGGCAATCCGCTGGCGGACGACACAGTGCTGACCTATGCGCTGGTCGGCAACCAGAACAGCGGCAAAACCACCCTGTTTAATCAGCTGACAGGCTCCAATCAGCATGTCGGCAATTTTCCGGGCGTGACGGTTGACCGTAAGAGCGGTGTTATTCGCGGCTTTAAGAATACCGAGATAACCGACCTGCCGGGCATTTATTCCATGTCGCCCTACAGCAGTGAGGAGATTGTGTCGCGGAACTTTGTCCTTGAAGAAAAACCGCGCGCGATTATCAATATCGTGGACGCCACCAACATCGAGCGCAATTTGTATCTCACCATGCAGCTGCTCGAAATGGATACGCCCATGGTGGTGGCGCTGAATATTATGGACGAACTGACCGCGAACGGCGGCTCGGTGGACATCAACGGCATGGAAGCGCTGCTCGGCGTGCCGGTGGTGCCGATTTCGGCGGCGAAGAATCAGGGCGTTGACGAGCTGGTGGAGCACGCGATTCATATCGCGCATTATCAGGAAAAACCGGTGCGGCAGGATTTTTGTTCCGCAGAGGACGCCGGCGGCGCGGTACATCGTTGTTTGCATGCAGTGCGGCATTTGATAGAAGAAAAGGCGCGTCAGGCAAATATGCCGCTCTACTTTGCGGCGAGCAAGGTGGTGGAGGGTGACGCGCTGGTGCTCGAAAAGCTGGCGCTGAACGCAGGCGAACAGGAAATGCTGCAGCACATTATCCGCCAAATGGAGCGCGAACGGGGACTCGACCGCAACGCGGCGATAGCGGATATGCGGTTTTCGTTTATACAAAGGGTGTGCGACCGCACGGTTGTCAAGCCCAAGGAGAGCCGTGAGCACCGGCGCAGCGAGCGGATCGACCGCTTGCTTACGGGAAAATACACGGCGATTCCGTTCTTTATTCTCATCATGGCAGCCATCTTTTTCCTCACCTTTGAGGTCATCGGCGGCAATCTCCAAAAGCTGCTGGAGCTGGGCATTGACAGCTTAATCGGCACCGTCAGCAACGCGCTGGAGGGAGCAAGCGTCAATCCGATTCTGACAGGACTGATTTGCGACGGTATTCTGACTGGCATCGGCAGCGTGCTGAGCTTTTTACCGATTATCGTGGTACTGTTTTTGTTCCTGTCGATTTTGGAGGACAGCGGTTATCTGGCGCGTGTGGCGTTCTTTATGGACAAGCTGCTGCGCAAAATCGGCTTGTCGGGGCGCAGCATCGTGCCCATGCTCATCGGTTTTGGCTGTACCGTGCCGGCGGTCATGGCGACGCGTACGCTGCCGAGTGAGCGCGACCGCAAAATGACGATTCTGCTCACACCGTTTATGAGCTGCTCGGCAAAGCTGCCAATTTATTCGTTCTTCGTCAACGCGTTTTTTCCGCATATCAGCTGGCTGATCATCACAGCGCTCTATCTGCTCGGCATTGTGACAGGTATTCTCATTGCGCTGTTCTACAAAAAGACGCTGTTTCGCGGTGAGGCGGTTCCGTTTGTCATGGAGCTGCCGAACTACCGCCTGCCGGGCGTCAAAAACGTGGTGCGCCTGCTGTGGGAAAAGGCAAAGGACTTTATTCAGCGCGCGTTTACGGTCATCTTCATCTCCACGATTATCGTGTGGGTTTTGCAGAATTTTAATTTTCAATTCAATCTGGTGCCCGACCGGCAGGACAGCATTTTGGCACAGATTGCCGGGTTTATCGCGCCTGCCTTTGCGCCGCTTGGCTTGGGAGACTGGCGCATGGTGACGGCGCTCATCAGCGGCTTTATGGCAAAGGAGAGCGTCGTGAGCACGCTGCAGGTGCTCTATGTCAAGGATTTTTCGGCGGCAGTCACCACCCTGTCGGCGCTGTCCATGCTGACGTTCAGCCTGCTCTACACGCCCTGTGTGGCGGCAATCGCCTCGGTCAAGCGCGAGCTGGGCGCCAAATGGGCAGGCGGCGTCATCGTCTGGCAGTGCCTTGTCGCCTACGCAGGCGCCGCGCTGGTGCATTTGACAGGCATGCTCTGCGGCTTGGGAGGCTAATATGACTATCGCGGATATAATTATTATCGGTTTGATTGCCGCTGCGGCTGCGGCGGCAATCATCGTCATCATTAAAAACAAGAAGAAAGGAAAGGGCTGCTCCTGCGGCTGCGATAGCTGTCCGCACCCTTGCGGCAGGAAGCATTAATACTGCTTGACAAAACCTCCGTTTTGCGCTAAAATAAGAAACGGACATGTCTCGGTAGCTCAGTTGGATAGAGCACCGCTCTCCTAAGAAGTAGATGGTTCAAATCCCGATTTGTATAAAAAATGAATATTTTTATAGATGTCTCGGTAGCTCAGTTGGATAGAGCGGTTGCCTCCTAAGAAAATGTTGCAACACACACTTTCGGTTGAAAAGTGTATGGTAATGTGGTAGAATAATCGTAAATTTAATACACGTCTTCGTAGCTCAGCCGGATAGAGCGTCCGCCTCCTAAGCGGAAGGCCGTGGGTTCGAATCCCGCCGAGGACGCCATTTTAAGCCGTTTTTGATGAATTTTCATCGAAAGCGGCTTTTCTCTTTTTACGGCTTCCGCTTATCCATATCGTGCTAACAAAAGTGTGCGGTAATCTAACAGATGTTAGCACGAAACCGCCGTTTTTGCTAACAAAAATCGCTTTCTTGCTAACAGCAGGAAAAATCCCTCAAAAATCCTGCTAACAGAGTTAGGTGTGCGGTATGGTGGTAGTTCGTTCGCAAAATTGAGCTGCGCCAGCTTCTGACATATAATAATGGCTAAGAGCCTGTCCGGTATCCCGACGCACGCTGCTTTACAGGCAGATTTTCCCGATAACTGCGTCAAAAATGCTCGGAATACGGCAGTATTCCTGTGCTTTTTTCCTTGTTCTCGAAAAAATCTGCTCTGAAATCAGCATACGCCGTGATACCGGACAGGCTCTGAGGAAGTGATTTTATGAGAACGCCCAAATACCATATATACCTAACGAATGAAGAACGCTCGGAGGTGCTGAAATCCCTGATAGATCTCAAAAACTCCTTTATCGAACAAGGGAGATATACCGATGTAATAGATGAAATAATCGTCAAGCTGTCCTGCGCTCGAAAAAAGAATATTAAGGTAATATACATATAATAATATATATATAGTTGTGTTTTTGAGGTGATTTGATTGAAAGCGTATGAAAAAGTGGAAACCTTTATTGACCGATATAGTAGCAGCTTTGAGGAGTATTTAAGCTCCGTTGTCAATAAACTGCGTGATACGAATTCAGAGTACAAAGATATTGAGGAGCGTATCGCTAAACTGTACGAAGATTATCCGATAGTAAAGGCTGTTTTCGACTTGGAACAAGCTGGTGCGCTGTCCGAATTGGATTGTAAGGTTCTTTTAGAAGTCCTCACACTTCGCAACAGGCTTTTTGATAAACAACAGGAAGCCATATATTTGAGGGGCTGTTATGACAATATCAGGTATTTGAATAAAGCCGGAATTATACAAACAGATTAAAACTGAAAAATGACGATTGAAGCCGTCTGTTCCTTAATTGGAGCAGGCGGCTTTTTTGCGTTCTAAAAGTTTTTGAAAAATTTTTGCGTAGAGGTTGGATTTAATCCTCTCCCATTCCTTTATTTATGGAGGGGTAATTTTCCGAGCAATCGGAAAAGACCTTTTCGCTGAACTTTGACAACTGAATATCATTTCTTCAAGTACGTTACTTGTGTAAGCAGA
>CAMJOD010000129.1 GCA_946407465.1 uncultured Clostridia bacterium | reverse complement strand
GGCAACATCTTCTTCAACAAAGCGCCCCTGCACGACGGCGCGAGCATTATCCGCGACGGAAAGCTCTTTGCCGCCGGCTGTATTCTGCCGCTGACCTCCAACAAATATGTCGATATTAACCTGGGCACGCGCCACCGCGCCGCGCTCGGTATCTCGGAGCAGAGCGACGCGGTTGTGCTGGTTGTCAGTGAAGAAACCGGCGTGATTTCCCTTGCCGTCGGCGGTGAGCTGACGCGCGACTACACGCGCGAAACGCTCATCAAAAAGCTCAACGAGCTGCTGCTTGACGAGAAGCCCGACGAGGAGCCAAAGACGCACGGGTTCCGAAAAGGGAGGAGCAAGAAATGAAAAAGCAATCCCTCTTTTCGCGGCTGATGCAGAACAGCTATTTGCTGTTTGCCTTTGCGCTTGTCATCTCACTGATTGTCTGGCTCTATATGAGCTTTAATTCGCCCAGCACCGAAACCTCCTTCACCATCGGCGAGGTGCCGATTCAGATTGAACTGGCGGAGGAAGCGCGCAACCTTGGTCTGCGCGTCTTTACCGCGGACGACACCACCGCGACCGTCACGGTTTCGGGCACGCGGACGGTGCTTGGACTTGTCAACGAAAATGACCTCAACGTCACCGCCGCTTCCGGCGCCGCCACCACCACGGGCAATTTTACTTTCCCTGTCACCGCCAACAAGCGTTCGTCGCGCGGCAATTATCAGATTACCGGCTGCACGCCCTCCAATATCAACGTCACCGTCGATTATTTGAAGGAATCGGAATTTGAAATAGTGGACGGTATCGTCTTTTATGTGCAGGACGGCTACTACGGCTCCTCCTCGCTGCCCTACAGCCGTGTGTTGGTTTCGGGTCCGCAGACGGAGGTTTCCAAGATAAAAAAAGTTGTCGCACGCGCATCTATCTCCGAAAAGCTTGTCAAATCGCGCGATGTGGAGGCGGAGCTGGTGCTGCTTGACGAGGACAACAACGAGATTTCGCAGGCATTGCTGACGCTCAGCGTTCAAAAGCTAAAGGTTACGGTCAACGTTATGCCCGAGAAAAAGGTCGCCGTTGTGCCCGACTTTACCAATAAGCCGGAGGGACTGGTGCTCACCGACAACATGATGACCGTCTCGCCGACCGAGCTGGTGCTTGCCGGACCTGCCGCAACGCTCGGCAGTATTGATTCTGTCGCGCTTGACCAGATTGATTTTACCAAGATAAAGAATGATAAAATCGTCTTTGAGGCGCAGGACATCATCATTCCCGAAAACTGCAAGAATATCAGCAACTATGCCACGGCAAAGGTAACGCTTGATTTGAGCGGCTTCTCACAAAAGACCTTCACGGTTGACCGTTTTGTTGTAGAGGGACTCTCGAAGGGCTACACCTCCGAAATCACCACCAAGAGCATCACCGTTACCATCATCGGTCCAAAGGAGGATTTGGAGAGCATCACCGCCTCGCAGATTACCGGTGTGATAGATACCTCCAACGCCGCCGGCAAGACCGGTTCGGTGGAAATGCCGGTAACGTTCCGCATTTCCGGCTCCAATCGCGTCTGGGCTTACGGCACCTATCAGGCAAACGTGACGATTACCGGAAAGAAATAAATGAATATAACAAAAACGGGAGTCCGCGAGGATTCCCGTTTTTGTAAATATAGTTGATATAGTTTTTTACAGCCTGACCGGAATGCCCTTTCGGTGCAGGTATTGCTTCAGCTCCGGAATCGGAATTTCGCCGAAGTGGAAGAGCGACGCCGCCAGCACCGCGTCCGCCTTGCCCTCGGTGAAGGCGTCGTAGAAATGCTCCAGCGCACCGGCGCCGCCGCTGGCGATAACCGGAATGCCGACTTTTTCACTGACCGCTTTGGTGAGCGCGAGGTCATAGCCCTTCTTTTGACCGTCCTCGTCCATGCTGGTGAGGAGAATTTCGCCTGCGCCGAGCTGTTCGCAGCGCACAGCCCATTCCACCGCATCAAGCCCCACCGGCTTTCTGCCGCCGTTGATATAGACCTCCCATGTGCCGTCGCCCTTGCGCTTGGCGTCTATGGCGGCGACCACGCACTGGCTGCCGAATTTGTATGCTGCCTCGCTGATGAGCTCGGGACGGTGAACCGCCGCCGAATTGACGCTCACCTTGTCGGCGCCTGCACGCAGCAGCGCGTTAAAATCATCGACCGAGCGGATGCCGCCGCCGACGGTAAAGGGGATAAAGATGGCGTTTGCGACCTTTTCGACCATATCAATCGTGATGGCGCGCAAATCGCTGCTCGCTGTGATGTCGAGAAAAACCAGCTCGTCCGCCCCTTGGCGGTCATACTGCATGGCGCTCTCCACCGGGTCTCCGGCATCCACCAGATTCACAAAGCTCATGCCCTTGACAACCCTACCGTTTTTTACATCCAGGCAGGGAATAATTCTCTTTGCGTACATGTTCAGCCCTCCGCAACCGCAACAAAGTTTTTGAGTATTTTCAGTCCCACGTCGCCGCTTTTTTCGGGATGGAACTGCGTGGCAAACACGTTGCCGCACTCCACAGCCGCGTCAATCGTCACGCCGTACTCCGTCTGTGCCGCCACGACCGAGGGGTCGGCTGCGTGCAAAAAGTAGGAGTGCACAAAGTAGACATAGGGACTGCCCTCGATACCGTCAAACAGCCGCGAGCTCTCGCGAACCGTCAGGCTGTTCCAACCCATATGCGGAATTTTGAGTCCTTCGCCGTTCGGAATGCGTGTAATGCTGCCTTCAAAAATGCCGAGTCCCCGGGCACCCGGGCTTTCCTCGCTGCCCGGAAAGAGCAGCTGCAGACCAAGGCAGATTCCCAAAAACGGCTTGCCGCTCTGGATAAAGTCCACCGCCGCCCTGCGGATACCAAAGCGGTCGAGGCTGTCCGCCGTGTCGCCGAAGGAGCCGACGCCCGGCAGCACAGCGCCGTCGGCGCGAAGAATTTCGGATGGGTCACGGGTGACGAGACAGTCGCAGCCGATGCGCCGCAGCGCCTTGCTGACGCTCTGAATATTGCCCGCGCCGTAGTCAATAATTGCTATCATGTTATCATCTCCGGAATAGTCTGTATAGATTTTATCATATTGGCTGAAAATTTGCAACCGATTGCACCCTGTATTTCAAAAATATTTGTCAAAAATGGACGATTCCTGTAAAAATCATTGAATTTTGCAAGTTTATATGATAAAATGAAATGTAATTTTCAAGAAGGAGTGTTGGATGTGATTACACATCTTCTCACGCGTATCGACCTGATGATGAACAGCTTTTCAAAGGGTCAAAAGCGCATTGCTCTCTACATTGAGGAGCACTACGACAAGGCGGCGTTTATGACCGCTGCCAAGCTCGGAGAGACGGTCGGCGTGTCCGAGAGCACCGTGGTGCGCTTTGCCACAGAGCTGGGCTATGACGGCTATCCCAAGCTGCAAAAGGCAATGCAGGAGATGATACGCAGCAAGCTTACCAGTGTACAGCGTATCGAGGTGACCTCCGGCAGAATCGGCGACGGCAACGTGCTCGACAGCGTGCTGATGCAGGATATTGAAAAAATCCGCCGCACCATTGAGGAGACCTCGCACGCCGACTTCAACCGCGCCGTGGACGAAATCTGCAAGGCTAAGCGCATCTATATTTTCGGTGTGCGCTCCACCGCTGCGATTGCAGGCTTTCTCGCCTACTATTTTCAGCTGATTTTTGACAATGTGACGGTGATCAACACCACCAGCTCCACCACGATGTATGAGCACATTTTCCGCATTTCCGGAGATGATTTGATTATCGGCATCTCCTTTCCGCGCTACAGCACCATGGCGGTTGAGGCGATGGATTTTGCGCGCAGCAGAGGTGCGCATGCCGTTGCCATAACCGACAGCATGGCGTCGCCCTTGGTTGCCTCGGCGGACTCTATTTTGATTGCGCGCAGCGATATGGCGTCGATTGTCGATTCGCTTGTCGCACCGCTGAGCCTGATTAACGCCCTGATTGTGGCGACGGTTCTCAAAAAGAAGGACGAGGTGAGCGAGACCTTCCGCGCTCTGGAGCAGGTCTGGAACCGCGAGGGCGTCTATACCAACCACGAGGACGGTGTGAAGAAAAAGTCCCATGAACAGTAAAAAAATAATTGTCGTCGGCGCAGGCGCGGCAGGCATGATGGCAGCCGGAACCGCTGCCGCCAACGGTGCGTCGGTGACACTGATAGAGAAGAATCCCCGCGTGGGCCGCAAGCTGATGATTACCGGAAAGGGCAGGTGCAACGTCCTCAATAACTGTGATGTGACGACCTTTATACAGAACGTGCCCGTCAACGGCAGGTTCCTCTATTCTGCCGTCAGCCGCTTTTCGCCTGCGGACGCCTACGCGTTTTTTGAAGAAATCGGCGTGCCGCTCAAAACTGAGCGAGGCAATCGCTGTTATCCGCAGTCCGACAAGGCGGTGGATGTGGTGGACGCCATGCGCCGCTTTGTGCTCGGCAGCGGCTGCAAAATCATGCAGGACACGGTGCAGTCGCTCGAAACCGAAAACGGCGAGGCGGTCGGTGTAAAGGGCGAAAAGCAGACCTATTTTGCCGACAGTGTGATTGTGTGCTGCGGCGGCATGAGCTATCCGCTCACCGGCTCCACCGGCGACGGCTACCGGCTCGCGCGGCAGGCAGGGCATACAATCATACCGCCCAAGCCCTCGCTGGTGCCGCTGGAGAGCAGCGACCCCGAATGTAAGTCCATGCAGGGCTTGTCGCTGCGGAATGTGGCGCTGAAAATCCTTGACAATAACACGCAAAAAGCGGTTTATACGGACTTTGGAGAAATGCTGTTTACGCATTTTGGCATGAGTGGTCCGATGATTCTTTCGGCAAGCTCCCACCTGCGCGACATCGAAAACGGCCGCTACACCGCTTCCATCGACCTCAAGCCGGCGCTCGACGAGGAACAGCTCGACAAGCGGTTGCAGCGCGACCTGCACGAAAACGCCAACCGCGACGTGGTGAACGCGTTTTCCAAGCTCCTGCCACGCAAGCTGATTGTGCCGGCGCTCAAGCGCTGGGGCGTTCCGTTTGACAAAAAATGTCATTCCGTCACAAAGGAGGAGCGCAGACGGTTGGGTTTGCTGCTGAAAAATTATACCATTCCCATCAGCGGATTTCGCCCGATTGAGGAGGCAATCGTCACCTCCGGCGGCGTCAAGGTCAGCGAAATCAATCCCAAAACCATGGAAAGCAAGCTGCTGAAGGGCTTGTATTTCGCCGGTGAAGTCATCGACGCCGACGCCTACACCGGCGGCTTCAACCTCCAAATCGCCTGGTCAACCGGACGCTTGGCAGGGGAAAGCGCTTTTTAGAGATGAGAGTTAAGAGTTGAGAGTTAAGAGTTGAGAGTT
>CAMJOD010000128.1 GCA_946407465.1 uncultured Clostridia bacterium | reverse complement strand
GTAAGGAAGTCAGAAAGCTCTACAGCTGGTCCGACGAAGACAAGCTCATCAACAATTGATAAATATAACAACCATAGGGGTGTGCGCGTCACGCCCCTATGTTGATAAAAGGGTGGTTGGATGGACGAACAAATGCTCGCGCGCATCAACGCGCTTGCCAAAAAGAAAAAGACCGTCGGGCTGACCGAAGCCGAGCAGGAGGAGCAGAAGCAGCTCTACAGAATCTATCTCGGCGAAATCCGTCAGCAGTTTTCGCGCACGCTCGACAGCGTAAGCGTGGAGGAGAAGGACGGCACGGTGGTGCCCTTTAAAGAGGCATACAAAAAGAAAAAATGATGGCACAGGGCGGCGCTGTCCGCCCGTATTGCTCCAAATCGGTTAGCATTGCACAACTTTTTTGTCGGAAATGCTTGACAAACGGTCAGAATATGATATAATAAAAGGCGATGGTTAGCGAATACTAACTTTATTTTACGGTCAAAAGTTAGTCAAAACTAACTATCGCGGCAAATACAGGGGAGAGAAGTCTATGATGCCATTACTCTTCGCCGACAAAGGCGAAAGCTGCATTATCAAAAAGGTCGGCGGCAGCGCCGAGACCAAAAAGCATATCGAAAACCTCGGCTTTGTTGCCGGCGCGGAAATTACGATTATCACCGAAAACGGCGGCAATCTGATTGTCAACGTCAAGGAGTCGCGCGTCGCCATCAGCCGCGAAATGGCAGGAAAAATCTTTGTATAAGAAAGGAACACGCAAATGAAAACTCTCAGAGAAACGCCGGTCGGCGCGTCCGTCAAGGTCAAAAAGCTCCACGGCGAGGGCGCGGTCAAGCGCAGAATTATGGATATGGGCATCACCAAGGGCGTCGAAATCAGCGTCCGCAAGGTGGCGCCGCTGGGCGATCCGGTTGAAATCACCGTCCGCGGCTACGAGCTGTCGCTGCGCAAGGCGGACGCCGAGATGATTGAGGTAGAGTAATTTTTTACCGTAGAGTTAGTCAAAGCTAACAAAAAACCTGCATGCTAATATGAGAGGAAGAAAACTATGTCAATTACCATCGCCCTCGCGGGCAATCCGAACAGCGGCAAAACGACGCTGTTCAACGCGCTGACCGGCTCCAATCAGTTTGTGGGCAACTGGCCCGGCGTCACCGTTGAAAAAAAGGAGGGCAAGCTCAAAAAGCACAGCGACGTCACCGTGACCGACTTGCCGGGCATTTATTCGCTGTCGCCCTACACGCTGGAGGAGGTTGTGGCGCGCAACTATCTCATCAACGAGCGTCCCGACGCCATCCTGAATATCATCGACGGCACCAATCTGGAGCGCAATCTCTATCTGACAACGCAGCTCACCGAGCTGGGCATTCCGGTGGTGGTCGCCATCAACATGATGGACACGGTGAAAAAGAACGGCGACACGATCCGCACCGAGCAGCTTGCCAAGGCGCTTGGCTGCAAGGTGGTGGAGATTTCGGCGCTCAAGGGCACCGGCATTGCCGAGGCTGCCGAAGCGGCTATCGCGGCGGCACAGGGCGGAAAAACCGTGCCGCTCCACACCTTTAGCGGCGTGGTGGAGCACGCGCTGGCGCATATTGAAGAAGCCGTGGTACACGAGCTGCCCGAGGAGCAGCAGCGGTGGTATGCGATTAAGATATTTGAGCGCGACGACAAGGTGCTCGAGCAGCTGCAAATCGACTCGTCCGTGCGCGCGCATACCGAAAAGGACATTGCGGCGGCGGAGGAGGAGCTGGACGACGACGCGGAGAGCATTATCACCAACGAGCGCTACATCTACATCGCGTCCGTCATCAAGGGCTGCTACAAAAAGAAGAACAAGGGCAAGCTGACGACCTCCGACAAGATTGACCGTGTTGTCACCAACCGCTTTTTGGCGTTGCCGATTTTTGTGCTGGTGATGTGTCTGGTCTACTATGTGTCGATTACCACGGTCGGCACTGCCTTTACCGACTGGATGAATGACGGCGTGTTCGGCGACGGCTGGCACCTGTTTATGATTGGCGACAGCGAATATAACGAAGCCAACGAAAAATACGGCGAGGAGCATTTCTTCAATCAAAAGGAAATCGGTGAGATGCTCAAAGCCGCAAGCGAAAAAGAAGCCCGTGAGACCGGCGGCAAGACCGTGGCGGCAAAGACGCTCTACGAGGGCTTTGCCGCCGAGGAAAAGGACTTTGGCGGCTTTTGTGAGGACTACGACAGCTACGCCGACGCGGTGGAGGAGCTTGGCTTCGGTATTCGCGAGCTGGCTGACCCGATTTTGGAGGAAGCGCCCGATCCGGCGGATTACGGCATTTGGATAAAGGGTATTCCCGTTTTGGCACAGGAGGGCTTGGAGGCGATTCACTGCGCCGACTGGCTCCAAAGCCTGATTGTCGAGGGCATTATCGGCGGCGTCGGCGCGGTGCTGGGCTTTTTGCCGCAGATGCTGGTGCTGTTTATCTTCCTCGCGTTTTTGGAGAGCTGCGGCTACATGGCGCGTATTGCGTTTGTAATGGACAGAATTTTCCGCAAGTTCGGCTTGTCGGGCAAATCGTTTATTCCGATGCTGATCGGCACCGGCTGCGGCGTGCCGGGCGTTATGGCGTCGCGCACCATCGAAAACGAGCGCGACCGCCGCATGACGATCATGACCACCACCTTTATTCCCTGCGGCGCCAAGCTGCCGATCATCTCCATGATTGCCACCGCGCTGTTCGGCGGCGCATGGTGGGTGGCTCCCTCGGCGTATTTTATCGGTATGGCGGCGATTGTGGTCTCCGGTATCATGCTCAAAAAGACCAAGATGTTTGCAGGCGATCCGGCTCCGTTCGTCATGGAGCTGCCTGCCTACCACCTGCCCACCGTCGGCAACGTGCTGCGCTCCATGTGGGAGAGAGGCTGGTCGTTTGTCAAAAAGGCAGGCACCATCATTTTGATTTCCTCCATCGTCATCTGGCTCGGCTCGCACTTTGGCTGGGTAGACGGCGCGTTCGGCTTCTATGCGGAGCTGGAGCTGTCTGACAGCATTCTCGGCATGATTGGCAACGCGGTCAAGTGGATTTTTGCGCCGCTCGGCTTTGGCGAAGCGACTGCAACCGTGGCGACGATGATGGGCTTGGTGGCAAAGGAGGAGGTTGTCGGCGTGTTCGGCGTGCTCGACTTTGCCGGTATGACGGCGCTGGCAGCGTATTCGTTCCTCGTGTTCAACCTGCTCTGCGCACCCTGCTTTGCGGCGATCGGCGCCATTCGCCGTGAGATGAACTCCGCCAAGTGGACGGCGTTCGCCATCGCCTACCAGTGCTGCTTTGCCTACGCGGTGTCGCTGTGCATTTTCCAAATCGGCTCGGCGTTCACCGGCAATCTGAATATCATCGGCATCATTGCTTCCGTGGCGGTTATCGGCTTGTTCGGCTTCATGCTGTTCCGTCCGTACAAGGAATCAACGCGGCTCTCCGTGAAAGTGAAATAGGGTGAAATGTATGGATTGGTTCGTCAATAATCTCGGCACCATCATCGTGTCGCTGCTCCTCGCGGCAGTGGTCGCGCTGATTGTCGTCAACCATATACGCAAGAAAAAACAGGGCAAGTCCACCTGCGGCTGCGGCTGCGCGGACTGCCCAATGAAAAAGAAATGCGATCATAATTCGTAATCCTTAATCCTTAATCGGCTGACCCCGGCGCTTTTGCCGGGGTTTTTGTTTTCATCAACACAGGAAAATATCAATAAAAATAAACTAATATGATTACACAACGTAGCGTTATCTGATAATTCTGCTCTGCTTTTTCAGCAAGCGTATTGACTTTAGAGGAATAAAATGGTAGACTTATGTTGTAAAAAACTCAAAAAGGAGCATCTATCTATGAAGCACATCATAAAAAGAATTGCAGCCACCGGCGTTGCGGCGCTGCTCGCTGCCGGCACGGTGACCGCTGTGTCTGCCGCGCGTGTCGCCAGTGATCACATCATTGCGAAGACATCCAATAATTCTCTGGAATTATTCAGCATTGAAGGCAAAAAGCTGCTGTTTACCTATGGTTCCGCAAGCGGCGACTCAGCCAGCGGCACTTCAAGGTTTTATGTCAGCGTAGACGATAACTTTTCCAATTTGTATGTCGATGATACTGCCGACAACGATACGTATACCATCAGCGGCTCAACGAATGAATACGGTGTTGACGTTACCAGACGCGTCCAAATTATTCCCAACAGCATCAACGGCAATCTGGACACGGTAGAATTTTCTGCTGTTTTTACCAACAACACGGACGAAAGCCATACCGTCGCGTGCAGAATCTTTCTGGACACCATGGTGGAGGACAACGACTACGCGCCCTTCCGTATAACGGGCGTCGGCTCGATTGAAAACAGAACCCAGTTTGAAGGCAACGACATTCCCGAATCCTTCCAGGTGTTCAACAGCCTCTCCAATCCCTCGATGATTGGCACCGGTTCCTTTGCCAAGGGCACAGGCAAGCCCGATATTGTGCAGTTCAGCAGCTACCGCGCGGACAGCAACACACTCATTCCCGAATGTGATCCGTCAAGAACTACCGGCGACAGCGCGGTCAATGCCATCTGGACCAACCGCACCCTCGCTCCCGGCGAAAGCATTGTCTGCACTGCCTACTACGGCATTGGTCTGATTGATATTCAGGAAAGCAGCGAGCTGATGCTCGGCGCAACCAGAAACACCTCCGGCTTCACCGTCAACGAGGACGGCACCGGCTACAACCCGATTAAGCTGACAGGTTATGTCAGCAACAACGGCACCGGAACACTGAATTCCGTGGCAATGTCTCTCACTGTGCCCGACGGCGTCAGCTGCGGCGAAGCAACGGTTTCCTATCCTGAGCTGAATGTCGGCGCGGAAAAGCAGCACACATGGACGCTCGAAGCGACTCCCTCCGCTGTGGAGAAAACCGTGACCGTCACCCTTGAGGCAGTGTCTGCGGAAACCGGCAAGGTGGAGCCTATGTCCTACACCTTCACGATTCCGGCGATTGAAGGCTTGGAGCCGATAGTTGCTCCCACCACCGAGCCTGAGACCACTGTTCCCGAAACCACCGTGGCAGAGACCACTGTGACTCCCACCACCGTCCCTGCAACAGCCTCCTCTACAAAGGACGAGGCAACCAAGAGCGAAGCGACCGCAAGCGAAGCAAACAACGGCGCTGTTCAGACCGGTCAGGCACTCCCTGCCGCAATTATTCTTGTCGTCCTGCTCGCCGCCGTCGGTGTGGTGTATTTTATGAGAAGAAAAGAAAACTAAGTCTTTATAAGCTTTAAGCATAAGACTGTTACATAGAGCGCAGGCGTCATTACGGTTGTAATGACGCCTGTGCTCTATGCGGTAATGTCATTTCGTTCGTACTCAACTTTTTTCAAAAATTCTTTTTATCAGATAATATGAAGTGACCCCTGACTTGCAAAACGTGGATTTATCTGTC
>CAMJOD010000127.1 GCA_946407465.1 uncultured Clostridia bacterium | reverse complement strand
GCTCCTACGACAACGACCTGCGCATCATCGAAAAAGCCGAAACCACCATCCACCTCATGCGCAATTAGGCAGCGTGACGCTGCACCCAGCGCGGCTTTGAATAAGTTTATTTTTAGATAAACTTAGATGAACGCCGCGTCAGAAAAGGCTTTTGCGGTAGTTTAGGCTATTACCTTTTCGAGCGCGTGTATAGCAGTGGTTTTGATGAATGCTTCACACATAAATATAGTACTTTGCAACGAACGCAAACTTTACCTTTCGGTGTAGGGGCGCACCTGCGTGTGCGCCCGGATAGGGAAGCGTTTGTTTCCTGAATATGCATGGTTAAATTGGAAAACGCGGCTGGGCGAACACATGGGTTCGCCCCTACAAATCGTTATCAAAAGTAAATTATTAAGTGTTACATTGTGCTACAACACTACGATACAAAAATCATGGGCTTGGTCGTTTGAACCAAGCCCTTTTTATAGCACTATTATACAGCCCTATTATACAGTCCTATGACAACGCGACCGCTGCCATCGTGAGCGATTCGCGCACCTGATGTTAGATAGTATGAATACCGTCACAGCTGCGTTCAAAAGGGCAACAGCCCAAACTGCCGCAAAAGCCTTTTCTGACGCGGCGTTCATCTAAGTTTATCTAAAAATAAACTTATTCAAAGCCGCGCTAAAGCGCCCACCGGCGCCGGCGGTCAGTAGTTTTCGGCGTGGAGCTCGAAGAAGGACTGGGGATGGGCACAGGTGGGACAGATTTCGGGCGCTTGTTCGCCAACGACAATATGTCCGCAGTTGCGGCATTCCCAGACCTTGACCTCGCTCTTTTTGAAAACCTCCTGCATCTCAACATTTTTCAGCAGGGCGCGGTAGCGTTCCTCGTGGTGCTTTTCGATTTGCGCGACCAGACGGAACTTTGCCGCCAGCTCCGCAAAGCCTTCTTCCTCTGCGGTTTTGGCAAAGCCCTCATACATGTCTGTCCATTCGTAATTTTCGCCGTCGGCGGCTGCCGCCAGATTCTCGGCGGTGCTGTCGATTCCGTTCAGCTCCTTGAACCAGAGCTTGGCGTGCTCCTTTTCGTTGTCGGCTGTTTGCTGAAAGATGGCGGCAATCTGCTCAAAGCCGTCCTTTTTTGCCTTGGACGCAAAGTAGGTGTACTTGTTGCGTGCCTCCGATTCGCCCGAAAAAGCCGCTCTCAAATTTTGTTCGGTTTTGGTGCCTGCATATTTGTTTGCCATGTGTGTTCCTCCTTTTTATTTAGTATGGAGATTTTATTATACCATATGTATGGAAAATTGCAAGTTAATATAATGCCAAAAAGAAAAGACTCGGTCAAAGAAACCAAGCCTTGTTTGTACTATATCATTTTATAACGCGAGTATGAGGTTTACCTCACGTACTAAGGTTCGCAACGCGGACTGCCCACCGCGGCAGCGGTCACGCTGTTCCGAAGATGCGGTCGCCGGCGTCGCCGAGACCGGGGCAGATGTAGGCGTTCCCGTTGAGACAACGGTCAAGACAGCCGACATAAAGCTGGATGTCGGGGTGTGCCTGCATCAGTGTGCTGACGCCCTCGGGCGCCGCGATGATGCACAAAAATTTTATCTTTCTGCCGCCGCGCGCTTTGACGGCGTCCACTGCCGCAACTGCCGAGCCGCCGGTTGCCAGCATGGGGTCAAGGATAACGATCTGTCTTTGGTCGATCTCCTCGGGGAGCTTGCAGAAATATTCCTGCGGAAGATGGGTCTCAGGGTCGCGGCAGAGTCCGATGTGACCGACCTTTGCGGACGGAACCAGCGCCAAAATACCGTTTACCATACCGAGACCGGCACGGAGCACCGGCACAACCGCCGGCTTTTTGCCGCTCATGACGGGCGAAACGCTATTCTCGATTGGCGTAGTGATCTCCACATCGGTGGTTGGCAGGTCGGCGAGCGCTTCATAGCCCATCATCATGGCGATTTCCTCAATCAGCTTGCGAAATTCACCGGTGCCGGTGGTGGCTTTGCGGAGCAGAGTGATTTTGTGTTTGATGAGCGGATGGGTCATGTAGGAGACCGACATAAAAAAGACTTCCCTTCTTATAATGACAGTTGCCTGAGAATTTCTACAATTTTCTCAAAATGCATGGAGTGCGACGCCTTGACAAGCACCGTGTCGCCCTTGCGCAGAATAGCGGTCAGCTCCGGCGCGAGCGCTTCGATGCTCTCAAACCAGACGTCCGCGGCGCCGCGCGAAAGCTCCTTGGCGAGCGGACCGATGCTGATAACGCGGTCAATGCCCAGCTCCTTGGCATAGGCGCCTGTGTCGTAGTGCAGCGCCAGCTCGTTGGCGCCCAGCTCCTTCATGTCGCCGAGAATGGCGACCTTTCTGCCGTCAAAGTTTTTCAGCGTGTCAAGCGACGCCTTGACGGAGGTGGGATTGGCGTTGTAGCAGTCGTCAATCACGCGCAGACTGTCGGTGTTGATAACGTGCGCACGGCTGCCGACGGTTTTGTAGGACTCCACGCCGCGAACGAGCTCCTCGTCGCTCAGACCGAGCAGCTTGCCTGCCGCCACAGCGGCGAGTGCGTTGGAGACCATGTAGGTGCCGATTGCCGGAATGGTGACGTCGAGCCTGGTGTCGTCAAAGCAGAGGGTGCAGCGCACGCCGCCTTCGCCGTTGTTTTCTATATTTTCCGCGTGATAGCGGTTTTTGTCGCTGATGCCGAAGAAAACCGGCGCCTTGCCGTTGACCTCGGTGACGGTGCAGAGCTTGTCGTCGTCGCCGTTGAGAATGTATGCCGCGTTGTCACGCGCGTGGCGGAACATCTCGGTTTTGGCTTTGAGCACGCCGTCGCGGTCGCCGAGGTTCTCGAGGTGACAGCAGCCGATGATGGTCAGCACACAGATGGTGGGCTGCGCCATTTCAGCCAGACGCGTCATTTCGCCAAAGCCGGAAATACCCATTTCGATTACGGCGGCTTCGGTGTCCTCGGGCATGCTCAGGAGCGTCAGCGGCACGCCCAGCTCGTTGTTGAGGTTGCCCTCGGTTTTGTGGGTTTTGTATTTTTGCGAAAGCACGGCATAGAGCATTTCCTTGGTGGAGGTCTTGCCCACGCTGCCCGATACGCCCACTACGGGAATATCGAATTTTTCGCGGTACGCCCTGCCGATTTTCTTGACAGCCGCCAGCGTGGACGGCACCAGAATGTAGGGCTTGGAGGCGTTTTTGGGCGGCTTTTCGCAGATGGCGCAGACGGCGCCGCTGTCAAAGCAGCTCTCGATAAAATCGTGACCGTCAACGCGCTCGCCCGGAATGGCGAGAAACAGCGAGCCGTTTTGAATACGGCGGCTGTCGCGCTCAACCGAGGTGATGCAGGCGTTTTTCAGCGACGGGTCGCCGACATATTCACCGCCGCAGGCAGCGGCGATTTCTGCTAAAGTAAACGGTTTCATACTCATACCTTATTTGTTATATTTTTCGAGCGAGTATTTGATAATCAGCTCGCAGAGCTCGGCATAGCCGATTCCCTCCACCGCAGCCTCCTGCGGCAGCAGGCTGGTGGGCGTCATGCCGGGCAGGGTGTTGGCTTCCAGACAGTAGGCGTTGTTGCCCTTGTCGAGAATAAAGTCCATGCGCGCGTAGCTCTCGAGATGCAGCGCCTTGAAGGTCGCCAGCGCAGCCTCGCGCATGGCGCTGTCCTGCTCGGGCGTGATGTCGGCAGGGCAAACCTCGGTGGCGGCGCCTGCCTGATATTTGGTTTTGTAGTCGTAAAAGCCCTCTTTGGGAATGATTTCGATGGGCGGAAGCGCCTTGCCGCCGACAACGCCGACCGCAAATTCTCTGCCCTTGACGTATTGCTCGACGACGATTTCGCGCTCGCCGTAGGAGAAGGCTTCTCTGACCGATTGCTTAAAGTCCTCGCGCGTCTCAACAATGGTGATGCCGACGCTGGAGCCGCCGGAGCAGGGCTTGACAACGCAGGGAAAAATCTTCCAGCTGTCGGTTTCTTCGACGCTCTTGAAGATTTCGCCGCGCGGTGTGAGCACTTTGTTTTGAATCAAAACGCTCTTGGTGAGTCCCTTGTTCATCGCCAGCGCCGAGCCGAGATAGCCCGAGCCGGTGTATTTGAGTCCCAGCAGGTCAAAGGTCGCCTGCAGCTGACCGTTCTCACCCTCGCCGCCGTGCAGGGCAAAAAACGTGATGTCCGCGCAGGCGCAGATGTCAATGACGTTTTCGCCGATAAAGCGGTTGGTTTTGTCGCGGCGGTTCTCGCGGATTTCGTCAATGTCCGAAATCGTCTCGCCGACCTTGGCGGTGTCGGTAAAGCTGTAGTTCTGCTTGAACAGCTCGTCTACGTCCAGAATATCCTTTTCGTAGCCCGTGAACACGTCGAGCAGCACCACGTGGTGCCCTTTTTTTCTCAGTGCGGAGGCAACCAGCAAGCCCGACGAAATCGAAACGTCACGTTCGGTGCTGGTGCCGCCTGCCAAAACAACTATTCTCATAATACCTATCCTCTATTCCTCAGAACATGAAGCCGTTATAGCCCCAGTATTTTGTCTCCTCAAATTTTACATAACAATATTCTCCGCTGACATCCGCTTCGTCGCTGAGAATGTTGCAGATGGCGGCAGTCAGCTTTTGATAAGCGTCCTTGGTGGAGCCGCCGAAGATTTTGACCTCGGTAAAGGCGATGTTCGCGTCGCTCTCACGGTGAAACGCCATGTCGAGTCCGTCCTCAAGTGCAACCATCAGGTAGCGGTCGCTCTTGCCGGGGATAACGCTGATGCAGTCAAACAACCTTCTCTTGATAATCTCTTTCTTTTCTTGGGATAACGCCGCGTTGGTCTTTACGTTAATAAATGGCATGGGTGTACGCTCTCCTCTAAATTCTATTCGTGTAATATTATAATATTAATCATGCGCGTTGTCAATTCGGCAAGAGAGAGAATTTTCAGAGATTTTCGGCGTATCTTTCGCCTATCTTTGATACACGTTGTTGCCCTGCGCGTCAATCGCGACGATGCACGGAAAGTCCTCCACGGTGTAGCGCCGAACCGCCTCGGTGCCCAAATCCTCATAGCAGAGGATTTCTTCTTTTTTGATGCTCTTGGCAATCAGCGCCGCCGCGCCGCCGATAGCGGCAAAGTAGACGGCGCCGTTGCGCACCATGGCGTCAATGACCGCCTGCGAGCGTGCGCCCTTGCCAATCATGCCCTTGAGCCCGAGGTCGAGCAGCGCAGGCGTAAACTTGTCCATGCGGTAGCTGGAGGTAGGGCCTGCCGGTCCGACCACATAGCCGGGCTTTGCCGGAGCCGGTCCGACATAATAGATGGTTTCGCCGCTGACAGAAACAGGCAGCGGTTCGCCCTTTTCAATCAGTTCAAACAGCCGCTTGTGCGCCGCGTCGCGTCCGGTAATCACCGTGCCGCTCAGCAGCACGCTGTCGCCTGCCTTCAAATCGTTTATTGTGTCCTCTGTCAGAGGAAGCGTGATGTGTTTGGTCATAGGTTTGCTCCTTTTTTGTGTTAGAGT
>CAMJOD010000126.1 GCA_946407465.1 uncultured Clostridia bacterium | reverse complement strand
TTCTGGCTTCCTCGGCAAGTCGCGCTTCCTCCGCCCTTCTGGCTTCCTCGGCAAGACGCGCTTCCTCCGCCCTTCTGGCTTCCTCGGCAAGTCGCGCTTCCTCCGCCTTTCTGGCTTCCTCGGCAAGTCGCGCTTCCTCCGCCTTTTTGGCTTTCTCGGCTTCTTCTCTGTGCTTGGCGGCAAGCTGGCGCGCTTCTTCGATTTTTCTCGCCTTTTCTGCTACGCGCGCTTCTTCTTCGCGTTTTTTCTCAGCGGCAATTCTATCCGCCTCAGACTGCTGTTCTTCTTTGGCAGCCTGTCTTTCTGCGGCTGCACTGCTATCCTTCTTTGTCTGCGCCTGTTCGCGTATGACTTCCTCCAGCGCGGTGCCCTTGGCGATTCGGTTCCGCTCTGCCTGCTCAGCATTCCTTCTGGACTCAGCCGCCTTGCGCAGCTCCTCCGAGAGCTTTTCCATATTCACGGACGGAGAAACCTTGGAGCGTCTGCCCGAACGGCTGACATTCCGGTTCAACACCTCTTCCGCAGAAAGGACAACCGGTGTTTCTTCTTGGGCTTTCTTTTCGGTGGCGTTCTCCGCCTCGGCTTTTTCGGCTGCCGACGCGGCAGCTTCTTCTTTTAATCTTGCCTTTTCCGCAGCCCTTTTCTCCGCTTCCGCTCTCTTGGCAGCACGGCGTTCCTCACGCTCCTGCCGTCTCTTTTCGCTTTTGCTGCTTGTGTGAGCCGTCTTTTGTGGCTTTGCGGAATCCGGCTCGCTTTCGTTTTTGCTTGTTACGCCTATGATATAATCGTCCAGACCTCTCGCGCTCGTGTTATCGTCAGCATAGGCACCATCCGGATTGCTGTCCGAGGGTCTGTCGGTAAAAACCAAATCGTCCAGCACAGTGCGTGCTGCCTCCAAATAGACGTCAGAGGTTGGTTCGGTTGCAGGCGCCGTCAGCGCGTCTGTTTTTTCAACAGTATGCGGACGGCGTACCGGCGCTTCCTGCAAGACACCGGTTTCCGCCATTTCTATGGCTTCATCCAGCGCCTTTTCTTCAGCGGCAAAAGCCTGTTCGGGGCTGCTCTCGGGAGTAGGCTCGCTAACCGGAGCGGCTGTCGGCTCGTCGTCAAAGTGTACGTCATCATCTGTGGGCAGGCTCTCGACGATTTCGACATCATCCTTGGTGTAGGTGTTGGAGAACACCTCGAGAATAAACGAAATCGCATACAAGCCCAAGCAAATCAGCATCGCGGCATTGAGCACGGCGGTATGGTGAAAGCCCTCCCTGCTTACGCGGAGCAGCTCGCAGACGCCGTAGGTCAGGGTCAGCGCCGTCATGGGCAAGCCGTAGATGAACAAGCCCTTGACCGGATTTCTGCCCTTTATGCGCGAAATAACCATGGAATCGGAAAACATATAGAGCGAAATAAAGATATAGCAGAAAAGCAAGGTCAAATCCTTGGAGGAAATGCTCGCCTTTGTCGCCTGCAAAAACTCATGGACAAGGTTGGCGCAGCCCCACAGCGCAGGGAACACAAACAGCGCGGATATTCCCGATACCGTGCTCTGTCCCGAAAAATGAGACTTGGACATCACCATCAGCGCCACGCCTGCCGGAACCGAAAGTCCCGCGCAAATGACGGTTATGAGCAGGTTTTCTGAATTTGCCGCATCCGAAAAAGCGTCAACGGCGGCTGCAACGGACGAACCCAACACGGCAATACCCGATAAAACGGCAAAGAGACCTGCCGGGATATTGCGCTTTGGCGGATAGACAGGTGCAGTTTTTCTGTCAAACAAATTGAGGAGCACGCACACCACAAAAAGACCGACGGCAATGCCGATGACGGTGTAGGTGATGTTCATGCTGTTCATTCCCAAAAACTCGCCGCGGCTGTCCATGCCGAAAAGGCTCATCAGCTTGAGGAACATCATCGCCAAAAAGGCGGGTATAAAGGGAATTACGGAATATTTGACCTTCATACTATATCTCCGTTCTCTGTGAATTGTGCAACAGCAAAGGTATTATCTCTGTTGCGCGTACATATATATATTTTAAGACAATTGAACGCTGTTGTCAAGACAAATAATAAAGGAGCCACTAAAATGCGAGACAAATTTTTGCTGATTCTGCTGTTTTTTCTGTTGATGGCGGCGATTCCGCTCGGTTTTTTGGCGCGTCAAAACGGGACAAGCCCACAGGCACTTGCCACGCCGGACGAAGCAGCCGACGCGCAGGCCGCGAGAGCGGCAAGCCTGTGCAAAAACAACTTTTGCGACGAGGCGATTCGGGCGGTGGTGATGCTGCAAAGAACCAACGGCGCCGCTGGAACAGAACCGGAGACAACAGCGCCTGAAATTTCTGACAAAGAATTATATAGCCGTGTGAAAGCTGCTTTTAATTCTCGTTCAGAAATATTAACCTATCAAAACCGCCCTGTCGTCATTCCTGTCACCTTATCGACAGACGGCATGCTCCGTCCCTCCGGCGAAGCCTATCTGTGCGCCGTGGCGTCGCCGTGGGACTGCTTTTCGGGAGAAGCTGCCGGAGACGGCGTGAGCACAACCGGCATCAACTATCTCTGCCAAAAAGGTCTGAGCGCCGAGGAAGCACTGCGGTGGTATCTGCCGATGCTGACGGTGCAGGCGCAGTGAGTCACGGGATTGCCGCTGCTTTCATATTATATAGCGAGCGGAAAACGCTCAAAGAAAGGAGACTCAAATGAAGCTAGCTGAAATAATGGAAAAGCAATACGGCATCGACATGCTGCCCGACACACCTGTGTACGCGATGGCATATGTGCCGTTTCAGAGCGAAAAAAACAAGATATTCTCACCCGACCAAGGCTTTATGCTCGGCACGATGTATCCGGCGCTGAACAAACCGTTCTACGGCAAGAAATGCGGTGACGCTGATGACTAAGCGCGAGGCGCTGATAAAAAAAATAGCGACCTATCAGTTTGCGGCGCACGATTTGCAGCTCTATCTGGACACCCATCCCGGCGACGCGGCGACCATGGAGCATATGCAGCGCTATGAAGAAATGGTGGCGCCGCTGATTCGGCAGTACGAAACACAGTACGGCGCACTGACCAAGCGCGGTGAGGACGGCAACAACTGGGATTGGATCAAGGCGCCGTGGCCTTGGGAAAGCGAGGAGGACTGCTGATGTTTGTATATGAAAAGAAGCTGCAATATCCCGTCAACATCAAAACACCCAACGCCAGACTTGCCAAGGCAATTATGAGTCAGTTAGGCGGTCCGGACGGCGAGCTGGGAGCGGCGCTGCGCTATCTGAATCAGCGCTTCACCATGCCCATGCCCGAGCTAAAGGCGACGCTGACGGATATAGGCACCGAAGCACCTCCTTGCGGTAAAAAATTTTGTTCTTTTTCAAACCGTTCTGTTTCCCTTCCCTTTAGTATTTTTGCCTGCCATTTTTCAGGAATCAGCTTTAAGTGAACGTCGATGGTGCTGTCCTTGTGAACATATATTTTTTCAACGATATTGCGATAGAAAATCTCGTCCCATTCTTCTCCTGTGCTGAGCGCACGGACAAAACCGCCTGCACGCTCCATTGCGTCCTCGCTGTCGTTGAGCAAATCGCGGTTTGCTTTCTCTTTATTGAGTTTACCCGTCAAATCGCGACGCTCTGCGCTTAACCGCTTACACGCTTTTTTGTAATCTGAGACTTCAATATCTCCCGACAGGCACATATCGAGCAGCTTTTCTTTTTTAGTCTCCAGCTTTTTGATTTCATTCTCAAAGTATTCCGCATTGTTTTTGCCGGCGCACACGCGAAGCACCTCCTTCACGGTAGCAAGAACGGCGTGATGCAGCTCCTCGCCGTCGCGCATGACGTCGGCGAGGATGTGCCGCAAAATCAGTTTTACGTCCGCGTCACGGAGATTGACCGTATCGCAGCCGACTGTCTCTCCGCTGCCGAGTGTGCGCGGCTTACCCTGACGGTTTTTTGTGATACAAGTCCAGTTTTCATACTTGGCGCCGTTCGGAGATTTTTTGACGGAATGGACGAAGGTTCCGCCGCACGCGGCACAGATCATCTTCCCCGACAACGCGTACCGGTTGGCAAAGCCGTTCTTCTGACAGTGAAGCTGACGTCTGCGTTCCAGCTCCAGCTGTGCTGCTTCAAAGCGCTCGCGCGATATAATCGGCTCGTGGTGATTTTTGATAACAACATAATCCAGCTCACCCTTGTTGGCTTTTTTCTTGTGGGAAAGATAGCTTTGCGTGTAGGTTTTCTGCTGCACCAAATCGCCGCAGTATTTCTCGTTTTTCAGGACGCGGAGAATGACCGTGTATGACCACTCCTTCATAAAACGCGAGGTCGGTATGCCGGCGTCTCTTAATTCATTGGCAATCACATGACAGCCTTTGCCTTCGTCAAGGTATTTGTGATAAATCAGCCTGACAATCTCAGCGCCATTTTCATTGACAATCAGCTTGCCGTCGCGCACGTCATAGCCGAGCATATCGCGCCCAAACACAACGCCCTGTTCCATCCGTCGGCGCTGTCCCCATTTGACGCGCTCCGAGGTTTTGCGGCTCTCCTCCTGCGCCAGAGAAGCCATCATGGCGAGGCGAAACTCATGGTCGGGCTGGTCGGTGTCGATGTTGTCGTTCATAAAGAGCAGACGGACGCCGCACGCACGCAGCTCGCGCGTATAGGCAATGCTGTCAAGCAGATTTCTGGCAAAACGCGAGACCTCCTTGGTGATAATCATATCAAATTTTCTGTCCCTGCCGTCCTGCACCATGCGGTTAAAGCTATCGCGTTTGAGCGTGTTGGTGCCGGTAATACCCTCGTCAACATAGATTTCAACCAGCTCCCAGAGAGGATTGCGACTGATATACGCATCAAAAAACCGCTGCTGGCTTTCAAGCGAATTGGCTTGGTCGAGCTTGTCGGTCGATACGCGGCAATAGACTGCCACACGAATGACGTCCGTATGGTTTTTCATGTTGTCCGCTTCCCTTCGCAGCTGCGCAGACAGGCTTCGCATTGTCTTTGCGAGAGAAGCCCTCTGCCCTCTAATGCAAGAAATATGGATTTTTTTATCTCCCCTTGCAGCTCCCTGCACACCGTAATCCGCTCAGGCTGTTCGGTTATAATGATTCTCGTTTTCATACTATTCACCCGAAAAAGCCTATGCATGCACAGCTTTTCTTATGCTGCCACCGCTCCTTTTGCTGCAAAAATCCCGAAGCACTTAGCATCAGCCCGTCAGACGCAAAAACGCCCGCGCAAAGGCGGACGTTCGTGCAAAATTATGAAATTGGTATTGGTCGGTTGAAAGAAGTCAACCGCACAATCAGAGAGAAAACAAAATCAGGCGGTTACGCCAGCGCTGCGCCGAGCGCCTTGCAGGCTGCGACAGCTTCGTCGTCGGGCGCTTCGTTTGCGATAACAGGCTCGCACGCAAGGGTTACGCCTGCGTTTTGGCAGGTCTCTTCCCAATCGCGCATCCACTGGCCGTCGCCCCAGCCGTAGGAACCAAAGAGCGCGACCTTTTTTTGATTCAGCGCCG
>CAMJOD010000125.1 GCA_946407465.1 uncultured Clostridia bacterium | reverse complement strand
CGAATGTCATCAATTTGATTTGCGACTACATCTATATGGCAATCTTCGGCTGGGGCGTCGCCGGCGCCGGTTGGGCAACCGTCACCGGCTATGTGGTCGGCGCCGCACTGACGCTGATTTACTTCCGCTCCAAGAACCGCACGGTACGCTTTACCAAGGCGGCGTTAAAGAAGCTTAAGATGCTCGGCAAGATTTTCAGCATCGGTTTGCCGTCCGCGCTGATTTATGTGTGCAACTTTCTGCGCCTGTTCTTTACCAACGCCATCATTCTGTCCTTTACCGGCGTGATGGGCGGCAAAATTGCTTCGGTTTCGTTCTCGCTCAACAGCCTCGCGTTTATTTTGGTGGAGGGCGCTTCCATGACGCTACTGCCGATTCTCGGCGCGCTCTACGGCGAAAAGGACGCCAACGGGCAGCGGATTACCCTGCGCTACGGTATGTTTGCCACCGTTTCGCTGGCAATGCTGGTGCTGATTGTGTCCGAGCTGTTTCCTATTCCGATGGCGTCGCTCTACGGCTTGACCGAACCGGCTGTGACCGAGGTTTTTGCCGTCACCTTCCGCATCTGTTCCATCAATGTTCCCATCTTGGCGGTCATTTATGTCATGCGAACGTTCTTCCAGGCGACCAAGCAGCGCGGACTTGCCAATCTGCTGGTCATGCTCGACGGCGTACTCACCATTGTGCCGCTGATGTTCTGGTTTGCGCACTATGATATTTACTGGCTGTGGATGTCGTTCCCTGTTTCCAAGCTGGTCACGGTCATCATCACCCTGATTGCGATGGTTATCAGCAAAAAGGTCAGGCACAAAAAGAACCTTCTCGGCATTGAGGAGGAGGACGGCGTGATGTACGACTTCTCTATCAAAAATGAGATTTCGGAGGCGATTCACGCCTCTGAGGAGGCAATGGCTTTCTGTGAGAAAAACAGCGTTCCCGAAAACACCGTCAATGCCGTCGGCGTGACCGTGGAGGAGCTGTGTCACAATATTGCGACCTACGCTCATACGGGCGGCAACAACGCGGTGGACGTGTGCGTCCGCGTTCTGCCCGACAAGGTGAATGTCCGCCTGCGCGACAACGGCGCGGAGTTTGACCCGACCGACTACATCGACAACAGCGGAAAGCGCATTACCGGCTTGCAGCTGGTGCGCATGCTCAGCTCCTCGGTCGAATATAACCGCGTGCTCGGCTTCAACGTCACCAACGTTGCCATCAACTACGGCTAAGGCGGTGAAGCGTATCATTTCAAAAAACGAGTCTGATTACACCGGACAATTGCTCCGCTCTGCCGAACAGCGGATCAACACTGTCTATATGCTGATTATGGCGGCGTTCGAGGTCTCTATCCTGCTGTATATTTTTCTGAATCCGTGGGACGATTTTCGCTATTTCTTCGGCGGCGTATCCGGAGGCGCTTTTCTAATCGGTATTGTCATCAACGCCGTCTTTCACAAAAAATGCTATCCGTGGATAAAATACGTCAACAATTTTATCATGATTTTTTCCGTGTATACGCTCTGTGTGTTCTCGGATTATATGGCGCTGTTTTTTATCGTGCTGCCGCTGATTAACAGCTTTTATTACCGCCCTTATTTTACCGTGCTGACAGGCGTTGCCCATTTGTTTATGACGTATGTCTGTATAATGAGCGTTGTGATTACGATTTTTGATGCTGAGGGCGAGGTAAACATCAATTATTGGATGAGCCTGTTTTCAGTGTTTGAGTTTTCCGATGATATTACCCTGTCTGTGTTTTTGAGCAAGAGCTTTATGCTGATTGTCGCTGTGGCGATGCTGATAGTTTCGGTATATTTTTCCTACAGCAATCGGAAGTTCACTCTCCGTCAGGGAGATCTGATTCACAAGAACATGAGCACAGCGGCGGAGCTGCAGGTCGCGCACGATATGCAGGAGGGAATTTTGTCCAAGGATTTTCCCGACAACCCATCCTATGCCGTCTATGCCGATATGACGCCTGCGGCGGAGGTCGGCGGCGACTTTTACGATTATTTTTTGATTGACGAAACCCATCTGGCGATAGTGGTGGGCGATGTTTCCGGTCACGGCATGGCGGCGGCTATGTTTATGACGCTTTCAAAAACACTGATAAAGGTCTATGCGCAGTCGCACGGCGCGACCGACAAGGTGTTGGAGCAGACCAACCGCTATTTGCTTCAATCCAATCCGCAGCGCTTTTTTGTCACCTGCTGGCTGGGCATTCTCGATTTGACAGACGGCAGGCTCACCTACAGCAACGCCGGTCACAATTATCCCGTGCTGATACGCGCCGGCGCCGAGCCCTGTTTTTTGCAGGCAAAGCCGAATTTTGTTCTCGGCAGAAAAAAGCTGATTCGCTATCGGGAGAACCGCATCAAGCTGCACCCCGGCGACAAGTTGCTGCTTTATACCGACGGCGTGACCGAAGCGCAGTCGCCGGACGAGCGCTTTTTCGGAGATGACAGGCTGCTGCGTGTGGTTAGTGAAGCAAAGAATAAAAATCAACGTGAGATGGTGGAGGTGTTGCGTGAAAAAGTGAATACGTTTGAAAACGGCAGCGACCACTATGACGACGCCACCCTGCTTGCGCTGCATTACAAGGACTATAGGCAGGTGGAGCCGCCCGAAAGCAAAACCTTCTTTTTGTCCAAGGAGACCTTTGACGGCGTAACGGATTATATTGCCGAACGCTGCAAGGCGGCAGGCTGTGACGAAAAAACCGTCGGACAAATCGTCATTGCGACCTCCGAGATTCTCGCCAATATTGACCTCTACGCCTATGAAAGCGGCGGCGAAATCGAGGTGCAGACCAAGTGCCGCGACCGCAGAATGACGATTGCTTTCAAGGACAGCGGCAAGCCGTTCAATCCGCTGCTGGTGCAGGAGCCGGACGTGACGCTGCCGCTCAACCGGCGCAATCCCGGCGGCTTGGGTATTTTTATCGTCAAAAAGCTGATGAGCGAGACAAGCTACGCCTACAAAAACGGTCAAAATATTTTGACGGTAGAAATGGACTTTTAAGGAGGGCATATGAAAGACACAAAAATTCTGATTGCAGGCGACCTGCTGCCCATGCCCTGCAACTATGATTTGTTTGCCGCGGGCGACACGCAGGCGCTGTTCGGCGACAGGCTGTGCGCGCTGTTTGCATCGGCGGACTATCGCGTATGCAATTTTGAGGGTGGTTTTACCGACAGCGACAAGCCGATTGAAAAAATCGGTCCGAGCATCAAAGCGCCTGTATCGACCATCAAGGCGATAAAAAACCTCGGCATCAACTATGCCACGCTCGGCAACACACATTCCATGGACTACGGCAGACAGGGCTATCTCGACACCTGCCAAACGCTGAGCAGCAACCGAATTGAATACTTCGGTTGGGGAGAGAACGCCGCCTCCGTCAAAGCCTATGCCGAAATCAGGGACGGCGACAGAACCATCATTCTCTACAACACCACCGAACGGTTTGAGAACGCACCGGGTGAAGATTATCCGGGTGTGAATCTCTATGATGAATACCGCGTGTGTCGGGAGCTGCATGAATTGAAGCGGCGCTGCGACTTTTTGATTGTGCTCTATCACGGCGGCATCGAGGGTACGCACTGCAACAGCGAAATCATGCGCACACGCTTTCGCCGTATGGCGGACAACGGCGCGGATGTGGTGATTTCACAGCATACGCACGCTGTCGGTGAGGAGGAGCGCTATGGCAGCGCCTACTTCCTCTATGGTCAGGGCAACTTTTGCTTTCACTTCCGTCCCGACGTGACGCCGCTTTTGGCGGAGGGCTTGGTGCTGGAGCTGGACTTCACCGGCGATGGCTTCACCGCGAAGCCGCACCGCGTTTTGCGTACCGAGCTGGGCTGTGTCTATGATGAGCAGCAAGACCTTTCTGAATTTTATGCGCGCAGCCAAACGCACGACGCGCTGGTTGCAGGCGACAAAACGGCAATGGCTGCGTTTGAGGAGCAGCTCGGAAAGGACTGCGACAACTGGGCGACCGTCTTTTTCACGCTGTTTCGCGGCAACAATCCGCTGGACAAGAAAAAGCGCGAGTTGCTCAGCCCGGAAGAATACCTGCGATATTTAAAGGATTCCTACACCAGACAACAACTGCTCGGCATGCAGATGTTTATGCGCAACGAGGAATTTAACGAAGTCGGCAACAAAATTCTCAGCGATTTGCTGAAAGAAACTGATACAAAGGAGATTTAACTATGACCATCAATGTATTTGAAGAAAACGGCACCGCCGTCGTTGCACCTGTCGGCAAAATTGACCACGTGACCGTGGAGGAATTTGAGAGCAAGGTCAGCGAAGCAGGAGAGAGCCACGATGCGCTGACGCTTGACATGGCAGGAGTGGAATATGTCAGCTCGGCTGCGCTGAGAGCTATTTTGAACGCCAACGATATTATGGAGGGCAAGGGCGGCATGAAGCTGAAAAACGTGAACAACAAGGTGATGGAGATTCTCAACATCACCGGCTTTGCCGACTATCTGACGATTGAATAAGCAGCGGACGAAAAAACGCGGTTTTAGCCGTTGCTTTGTTGTGCTGTTTTCTTTGTTAGAAAAACCATCTGCATGCCGGATTGTTAGCGCGATTCATTTCTTTGCATTTTTCATAATGCTATAATTTATTCATTGTTTTCCAAAAAGGGATTGATAAACGGCGTAGCATTATGCTATAATAGAAAGGACAAAAGCGTTTAAAAAACGCCTTTGTCGTGCAGAGTGCTTTTATAGAGGACGTTTCCGCGCCGCGGAGGCGTCCGGAAAACAATACGAAGGATATAGGGTGTTTATGATTAAAAGAATGCGTAGAATGCGTATGATTGTCAGTTTAGCGGCTGCGGCTGCGATGGCGTTCTCGGTGGCGGCAATGTCCGTTAGTGCAGCTACAGAGAATTACATTCGCGGCGACGCCAACGGTGACGGCACGGTTAACATTAACGACGTAACCGTTATCCAGCGTGTTTTGGCTGACCTCGAAAAGGATACCGGCGGCGCTGTAAAAAGAAGCTGCGATTTGGACGGCAAAGGCTTGGATATTGCTGACGCGACCAATATTCAGTGTTATTTGGCGGAATTTGTCAGCTCCTATCAAATCGGCAAAACGTTTAGCTTTGATGAATATGAGCTGCCGTTTATCCCTGTGACATAATGTACTTAAATAAAGCTCCCTGTATGACAGCCTTGCCAACAGGGAGCTTTGTGTTTACTTTGTTTTCTTTGGTTTGCGGAACATCACCTTGCGCGCGAATTTGATACCGATTTTGTAGGGAAGCGGCATCAGCGCCTTGTCTGCTTCCTTTAGCATTTTGCGGATGGGAATATTCTGCGGACAGTGTCTTTCACATTTGCCGCAGCCGACACATTGCGACGCGAAGGCGCTGTCCTTTGTCAGTCCGACGGCCGATGTCTCCGCAAGCAGGTCGCAGAGCGCGTCTGTGTCAAATTGCATGATTATCTTCCAAATCAAAAGGGGCTGTCGCACTAAGCCCTAACAAAAAGAAAAAGACCGGGTAGCCCGAA
>CAMJOD010000124.1 GCA_946407465.1 uncultured Clostridia bacterium | reverse complement strand
CAGGCACATAACCGTCTATGCTTTCGGTTATGTGCCTGTCTGTTTTTGGGGTGTTTTTTCACAGCTCGTTTTCTTATATGGTATGGAGCGTACAATTTGGGTCGGGCAGGTCGCAGCGCCCTGTCTGTGCGTAGGTGATGCACTTTGCGCCGCCGCCGCACAAATCCGCGTAGGAACAGGAGCGGCAGCCCTCGGGGATACCGCATTGCCGCAGATCGCGGAGCACCGGACTTTCGCGGTAGATGGTGAGCAGGTCGTTCTCGCGGACGTTGCCGGCAATAAGCGGCAGACGGCGGCAGGGCATGACGGTGCCGTCTGCGAGCAGCGCCAGCAGGGAGGTGCCTGCCGTACAGCGGTAGATGAGCTTTTCGTTACAGGGCAAAAATTGCAGAGCGCGTCCGCAGAACACCCTGCCTTGACGGTTCAGCCGCGCCGCTGTTTGGCATAGCTTTTGAAATTCCTTTGTCGTCAGCGACAGGTGTTCGCTGTCCTCGCCGGCAGGAATTACCACGCGGTCAAACCAGAGCTTGTCCGCGCCGAAGCGCTCGCAGAGCTTGGCGAGTGCCTTTAGCTCACCCATATTGTGCCGCTGTGCCGTAAAGGAAATGCTGGTGAAAATGCCCTGTGATTGCAGGGCTTCCACACCGCGCACAGCTTCTTCAAAGCTGCCCTTGCCGCGAATCGCGTCGTGTGTTTTGGGAACACCGTCCAGGCTGATTTGCACAAACTGCACGCCCGACGCGCGCATACGCCGCGCTTCCCGCAAGCCGACCATTGTGCCGTTTGTCAGCACGGCGGTTGTCATTTGCCGCCTGCGTGCTTCCTCCAACAGCCAAAACAAATCGGGATGCAGCAGCGGCTCGCCGCCGGTGATGTTGATGTGTCCCCGAAAGCGGCAGGCACGCAGCATCGCTTCATATTGGTTCAAAACCTCGCGCATCGCGTCGCGGTCGGCAAAGGCGGTGTAGTCCTCCTGGTAGCAATGCTCACAGCGCAGGTTGCAGCGGTGCGTGATGTGCCATTGCAGGGTGAAGCCGCCGTTTTGTTGCGCCTGCATATCAGAATGAGGAGCTGCCGCCGCTTCCGCAGCCGCCGCCACCGCCGCCGCTGCTTCCGCTGCTGCAACCACTGCTGCAACCACTGCTTCCGCTGCTGCGGCCGCCGCCACCGCCGCCGCCGGAGGTGAAGATGATATGCAGCACGGCTTGCAGGAGGGTCGGCAGTGCGCCGTATTTTTTGTCAGTGGCAAGATGCGTCACCTTGACCTCGGAGCAGGCGTGCTCGCGCGGTTCAGCGGAGTCGGCAATCTGCTTGGTATCCTCAATCAGCGGATTGGCGTACTTGGAGAGCGTGAACGTCAGCACCGCCAGCATGCCGACCAAGAGCGCCAGCACCGCGTAGCTGGTGTATTTCATCGGCTCGGGAATGACTTCTCCTCTGATGACATCATACATTTGCGCGAACGCGTTTCTTGCCGCAAGATAGTATTGCTTGTTCGTGGCGTAGCTTTTGACGTTGTCGGTGATAGAACGCGCCTTGGAATCGGTCAAATATTGGTTGATTAAGCCGTAGGACTGAATCGTCAGCTTGCGGATTTTCATGTTGATAACAAAAATCGCCGCGCTGTCCATGCTGAACAGCTCCTTGCGCTTGAGCCGCGCCTGCTCGATTTCGTTGGAGTGATACTCCGCAGTCGTCCAAAAGGCGACGTTGCCGTATGCGGTCAGAGCCTTCATGTCCTCAATCAGCTCTGTGCGCTCATGCTCGGTCAGGAGCATGTCCTCGTCAATTATCAGCGCCTTGTAGCCTGTTTCGTTGTTGATGCAGATTTGCGGCGCCGCGCTGTCCTGCGTCGCGTCAAGCGGCAGTGCGCCGGCAGGCAAAACCGCGGAAAACAGGATTGCCGTCAGCAAAAGGCAGGCAAGCAGAAGCGATAACGGTTTATTTTTCATCATACCGCGCTCCCTTCTTGTTGAACTGCGGCGGACGGCGCTTGGCAATTGTCACCTGAAAGCGCACATGTATCATCGCCATGGCGAACAGTCCTCCCATGATAACGAGGCACAGAAGATAGTAGGTCGATTTGGACGGCACCTCGGCGATGGTCAGCCACAGGTGCAGAGCGGTTGTTCCGTAGACGATATAGCGAATGACGGTCAGCGGTGTGAGCAGCTTTTTTGCCTCCTGCAAAATACCGTTTTTCAGTATGGATTCGGTGTGAAGCTTCAGGTTGCGGATTTTTTTCATCTCGCGCGCCTGTGCAAAGTGGAGCGGCACCAGCGAAAAGCCGAGTATTACCAGCGCCACAAAGCAGAAATGCGCTTGGTCGCGGTCGTAGGTGCCGTCGGAGGTGTAGCCGATAATCGCCGCTACCGCCAGCGCGAGCAATATCAGATAGCGCACCGGCATATGCACGGAGCTTGACGGCAGCTCGCCGGATTTTTTGTTTTTGTAGGAGCCGACGGTGATGTCGGAGCGCAGGGCGCGGCTGATGGTTTGCACAAAGGAATCCTGTGTGATATACAGGCCGCCGAACAGCAGCAGCGTGCAGACGCCCAGCATGGTGGACGCCTTGATTGAAGGCGCAAAGGTCATGATTAACAGCAGCAAGCCGTAGAGAACAGCGGCAACGCCGAGCGCGGCAACAATAATCCGCAGAGGACTCAGCGGCAAATCGGCTGCGACCTTGCCGGTTTGACCGTTGACGGCGGCATAGGTCAGCTTGTCCTTTTGGCGGTAGCTCATAAACCAGACGGGATAGAGCGTCTTTTCGTGGCTCTTGATGTTGAGCGGCAGCGTGGAGCTGTCTCTCACCATGGTCAGCTTTTTGTGCGGCATTTTCGATTGCGCGTTGGGGTCGCTGATGATTTCTTGAAACGCCTTTTCCTCCAGCTCACGCCTTGCCAGCACGGAATATTCGGAGTGGTTGATGTCGCCTGCCTCCGCATAAAAGCCGCAGAGATAGCCCGGGTTAAAGGGCACCTGCTTGTCGGTTTCGTAGGGAGCGAGCTTTTCGCTGAGGTGGTCGTCAAAGGAGAGCGACGCGTCGTGTGTATAGCCCTCAATCGGCTTATTTATCTTGCCGCTGATGCGGTAGGTTTTTGTGGTCTCGGTTCCGAATACAGCGCCCGTGTGATGGTGCGCGGCTTCGATATGAAACTTGCCGTCGAGCACGGCGCGATAGCTCCAATAGGGCATATAGATGCCGCGGAAGCTCTCAATCAAATCGGGCTTGCAGTATTTGCGCGAGACAAACGGATGGCGCTTGACCTCCTTGATATACGCTTCCTTGCACTGCTCCTTGGTGACAGAAAACGGAATGACGTGTTCACATTTCCAGTCGGTGCGGATTTTGTCAAACAGCATGGACGCGCCGCCGCAGTAGGGACAAAAGCCGATGGCGTCCTGCTTGTCATAGGTCATCAGCTCCGCGCCGCAGGAGGGGCAGCTATAGGAATAGCCCTCAAAGTTGCGTTCCGCCTTGGCGTCGTGGTTGGTATTGTCGTATAGATGCTGCGGGTCAAAGCTGCTTTGACAGTAGTCGCAGTGCATCTGCTGCGATGCAATGTCAAAGTGCAGTCCGGCGCCGCAGGAGGGACAGTGTACCATGTTATCACCTCGTTGATATTAGTACTCTTATCTTACCATATTCGGCGGATGATTGCAATTCATTTGTAGACAATTTGGGCTTTTTCGTGTACAATAGGGGAGGGTGATTGTATGAAAAAACGGTTGATTGCCGCTGTTCTGACGTCGCTGCTGTTCTCCGGCTGTGCAAGTGCGCAAAACGGCGGCGAGAGCGCTCCCTACAGCCAAATCACGCAGGAGCAGGCGTCGCGGATGCTCGCGGAGGAAAAGAACTATATTCTGCTCGACGTGCGCACGCAGGAGGAGTTTGACGAGGGACATATTCCCGGCGCCATCTGCATACCGCACGACAGCATCACCACGGCGGACATTCCGCAGCTGCCTGACAAAAAGCAGCTGATTTTGGTCTATTGCCGCAGCGGCAGGCGCAGCAAGCTTGCCGCCGGGCAACTCAGCAAAAACGGCTACACCAATGTGGTGGAGTTTGGCGGCGTGAACACGTGGACGGGCGAACTGACAAAGGAATAACAAAGGCAGGAACCTCCGTTTCAAGCTGAAGCGGAGGTTCCTGTCATGAAGAAGAAAATTTATGAAAAAAGTAAGTAGCTGTCAGTGTGTTGGGTTTAGAAGCCGCCCATACCGCCGGGAGCCATGCCGCCCGGAGCCATACCGTTCGGTGCCATGCCGCCTCTGCCGCCCATGCCGCCGCCTCCCATCATCTGGTTGGGAATGGTGTCGGTTTCGGTGCCGTTGACAATCAGGGTGCCGCCGGTCTTTTGCGCCTGTCCGTCGTAGTCGCAGGCTGACTGACCTGTGATGTTGACGGTGCCGCCGGTGATATAGAGGTCGCCGTTGGAGTCGAGTCCGTCTGTATCGCCCTGCGCCATGTTGATGGTGATGTTGCCGCCGTTGATGGTGATGCAGACCTTTTCGCTGCTCTTGTTGGTGGCGTTGATGCCGTCGTCACTGGCGCTGATGTTGATGGTGCCGTCGTTGATGGTGACGTTGGTGCCCTCAATGCCCTCTCCGGCCGCGAGTGTAAGGGTGCCGCCGTCTATCACAACGGTCGTGGTGCCCTGAATCGCGTCGCTTGCTGCCGTGATGTCAAAGGTGCCGCCGCTGATATAGATGCTGCCCTGCGTGTTGTCTTCGCTGTTTTCGGCGTGCAGGCCGTCCTTTTGGCTGTTGATGGTGATGTTGCCGCCTGCGACGGAGATTTCGTCGTTAGCTTCAATGGCGTCGGCAGCGGATTCAATCGCAAGAGAGCCGCCGGTGATTTTGACGTCGTCCTTGCCGGAAATTCCGTTGCCGGTAGAGGAGACGGTCAGCGAGCCTTCGCCGTTGAACACGATGTCGTCCTTTGCAAAAATCACCGCGTCGGTGTTGGTTTCGCCGTCTGCGCTGAACGCGCCGGTCACGGTGAGCGTGTTGGCAGTGTCCTTTTGGGTGGTGACGAACACCTTGTCGGCGTTCTTAACATAGATAGCAGGTGTACTGCTGTTGGTAATCGTCAGGTTTTGGAGCACCAGCTGCACCTTGGCGTCGTCGGCGGCTTCCACAATCACGCTCGCGTCGGTGGCGCTGCCGGTGATGATATAAACGCCTGCTTCGGTGATGGTGGTGTTCTGTCCGCTCGTCACGGTCAGCGTCTTGGCGTCGGTGGTGTCAGCCTCCTGCTTCATGTCGCGCTCGGTAAAGGTGGTGCTTTCCGCCGAGGTGTTGGAGCCCTCGGTAATGGCGGCGCTGCTCTGCGCTGCCGAAGCAGGGGTTGTGGGAGTGCTGTTGCTGTTGTTGCCGCCGCAGGCGGTCAGGGACGCTGCCAGCATGGCAGCCAGAATCAATGCGGATATTTTCTTTAACATATCATGTACCTCCGTTCTGTGTGTACGTTTGTTGTCTTTTCTGATGTTGCTAAGAGTGTAACGCCCAAAACTTAAAAATACCTTAAATTCTAAAAATCAGATAAAAAAAATTCCGCCGCGGATGTGCGGCGGATAATTCATATATTTTAAGATTGCTGCAGCTTGCGCAGTGAGAGCAGCTTTTTGACAAAGGCGGTCACGCGCT
>CAMJOD010000123.1 GCA_946407465.1 uncultured Clostridia bacterium | reverse complement strand
GAAAAATATCCTCGCAAAATATTAGTCTACTTTCTATCAGGAATTAGTATAAAACTGTGCTGCTTTTCATCATACTCCGTCACTTTTCTAATGATTGTGATACCTCGTCTTTCGGCAGTTTCCTAAAGAAAATGACTGCAAAGATTACGAAAACAGGCACAGATAACAACAGCGAAATTGGTTGCGCCTCTTGAATGCCCGCAAGCCCTCTGAATTTCGCGAGAAGCACTAATGTCGGAATGAAAAATAATCCGTTTCTCAACGAGGACAGCAGACTTGCGCCGAGGCGTCTGCCTGTGCTTTGATAGAGCATTTCAACCACCATTCCGGGAGGCAGCACAAGCGATGCGAACGCCTGTAATCTCAATGCCCGTGTGCCTATCTCGATAACAGCGGAATCATCTCTGAACAGCGCAATCAGATTGCCCGAAAACAGGACGAGAAAAGACGTGGTGATAAGGATAACGCCCTCAGATGCGCATACAGCAAACCAAAAGCCCTTTCGCAGTCTTGAAAACTTTTTCGCTCCATAGCTGAACGCAGCAACCGGTTGATAACCTTGTCCGATACCCAACGCGATAGAAAACGCAAAAAAGATAATGCGTGACACAATGCTCATCGCCGCGACAGCAGCGTCACCGTACACGGCACAGCAGGAATTCAGCAGTACGGTCGTAATGCTGTTCAGTGCCTGCCTGAGCATACTCGGGAATCCGGTCGCCACAATATTGCCGAGGATCTTCGGTGTGACGCAAGCCGCGTTCTTGAAGCTGAGCTTCGACTCGGTCTTTCCCGACAGGAACATCCACACAAGGATTGCCCAACTAATCAACTGGCTGAGCGCGGTAGAAAGCCCTGCTCCCGCGATCCCCATATTCATTCCGAACATCAGAATCGGATCACCGACCATATTCAGTATCGCTCCCGACATAAGTCCGATCATGCCGAGAAACGCCCTGCCTTCATAACGCAGGATATTGTTCAGCGTCAGGCACGAACACATGAAAGGCGCAGAAATCAGTATATAGGAAATATACGTTTTTGCAAACGGCGCTATGGTTGTGGTGCTTCCGAGCCAAAAGACAATATTGTCCAGAAAAATGAAACCGAATACAGCGATAAGCACACCGCTCAGTAATGATGCGAAAAATCCGACCGAAGCATGAACAGAGGCACGCTGTTTGTCTTTCATTCCGAGCGCTCTGGAAAGAATACTGCCTGCGCCCTGCCCGAACATAAATCCAACCGCCTGAATGATGGACATAAAGCCAAACACAATCCCGACCGCGCCGGAAGCGCTGGTTCCGAGCTGACCGACAAAAGCAGTATCAACCAGATTGTAGATATTGGTGACAAGCATTGAAATAATTGCGGGAATAGATAAACTCAATACAAGCCGCGGTATCGGCGTAAGGGTCATTTTGTCATATTGTGATAATTTGTTCTTATTCTTCATATGCTTATTGAATCCTGATAATTCTTCATTTAAAATAATCAATTTATCATGACAATACCTGATAAATAAAGAATAGTGAATAAAGAATAACGAATAATACAGAAACGCCCCAAAGGATCATATATTATTTATTCACTATTCTTTATTCACTATTCATTGAGCTTCACGTCAGTGAAGCGTTTCTGGCTGGGCCGGCGGGATTCGAACCCACGGATGACGGAGTCAAAGTCCGTTGCCTTACCGCTTGGCGACGGCCCATTATTTTAAAAATTCAGCCGCACAGAGGTTGTTTCTGTGCGGCTTTTGGTGACCCATCGGAGATTCGAACTCCGGACACCTTGATTAAAAGTCAAGTGCTCTGCCAACTGAGCTAATGAGTCATGTGGGGTGGGATACCGGATTCGAACCGGTGGTCTCCAGTGCCACAAACTGGCGCGTTAACCAACTACGCTAATCCCACCATAGGTGGCGCGCCAAAAGGGACTCGAACCCCTGACCTACTGCTTAGAAGGCAGTTGCTCTATCCAGCTGAGCTATTGGCGCATATCTGAACAAGTCAGCCTTTATATTATAGCTGCAAAAGCCCCTATTGTCAAGCCTTTTTTGAAAATTTTTTGATTTTTTTGGAATCTTGTCAGCTGTCTTGCCAATTTCCCGAGGGAGTTAGGATTTGTTTGGCATTTTGATAAAATATCTTGCGCTCTGCTTCCTCACCAAGCGCAAAGCTTTTGAGGATTTTGACATATTCGCTCTGGCTGTCCCAAGGCGAATCGCTGGCAAACAAAATTCTGTCCACGCCGTGGCGGAGAATAATCTCCCGGCATTTGTCGGGATACAGGCGCAGCACCGCCGCAGTGTCCATCCAAACCGGCTTGCCGATAAGCTTTTGCAGCACCTCATCAGGCATATCGTAACCGCCAAGGTGCGCGAGAATCAGTTTGTCGTCAATCAAACCTCTCAGCTCCTCCAACACATGCAGAATCATGTCCGGCGTGCAGTGTACGTGATCGCGGTAGGCGACGTCATATCCGGCGTGAGTCACGATAAACAAATCACGCTTTGCCGCTTCGCGCATAATGCGCAGATAGCGCGGATCATCAAAATGCACGCCCTGATAGTCGGGATGAAGCTTGACGCCAAACAAGCCGCCTGCCTTTATCCTGTCGAGTGTTCCCTCCACATCAGGCGAATCGGGATGGATGCCGCCGGCAAAAATAATCTGGTTTTTGCCGTTGTTTTCCACCGAAACGAGGTTGATGGTTTGCTCCTGCCGGGGATTGGTGACAACCGGCAAGACCACGCTGTAATCAATACCGCTATGCCGCATATTTTCGATTAAAGAAGAAAGCGTTCCCTCGCGGTAGGGCTGAATACCGCCCTTTTCGGTGAGATAGGCGATTGTTTTTTCCGCAATCGCGTCGGGAAAGGTGTGGGTATGAAAATCTATTATCATGTTATTACTCCAAAAAATCAACGTACCGCCACGTTTTCGTCGCCGAGCTGGTAGCGCAGCTCGCGCAGCATGACGTCGTTAAGACTGACCCAAAGCGAGGCAGGCGCCCTGACCTTGCGGTGGCTGTCGGTCAGATAGAAAATCACAGGCGTGCTGCCGTCGAATATATCGAGCACACGCCGCGCCCGTTCGTAGAGCGGCGTTTGCAAATCGTCTATGCGCAGATAAAGCGCCTGCGGCTGCCGCGGTGACGGCGGCTGCGGACGGCTGACGGCGGCTTGGTGACGGCGGCATTCCTCGTTGGTGCGCGCCTTTTCGGCGTACTCGCAAATCAGCTTGGGATCCTCGTTCTCGCGGAAATTGAGCGTGCCGCGCACCATTACCACCGACGTTTCTCCCAGATAAAAGCCGAAACGCTCATAAACATTTGGGAACACAACCGCCTCCATGCTGCCGTAGCGATCCTCAATGGTGAGACGCGCCATCGTCTTTTTGCTCTTGGTGAGCTGTGTCTTGACATGCGACACAACACCGACCAAGCAAACCTGTTTGCCGTCGGGATAGGCGCCGCCCTCGTTGTAGAGAATCGCGCCGATTCTGTCCGCCTCTGACAGCTTGGCAAAAGCGGTGTAATCGTCCAGCGGATGGCCGCTGAAATAGATGCCGGCGGTTTCGTTCTCCATGTGAAGCAGCTCGTCGCGCGGAAACTCCTCCAACGGCGGCAGCTCCGGCTCGGCGCTCTGACCGGCACTCTCTCCCATATCGAAAAAGCTGAGCTGACCGCTCATGTTGCGGCGCGCGGTGAACTCCAAATCTGCCAAAACATCCTTGACCATGGCGAGCATTTGGCGGCGGTTCGCTCCCAAGCCATCCAGTGCACCGCAGCGAATCAGGCTCTCCAATGCACGGCTGTTCATGTTTTTGCCGTAAAGCCGCTTGCAAAAATCATAAAAGGAGCGATAGGCGCCGTTGACTCTGCCGCGGATAATCTCCTCGATAAAGGCTCTGCCGAGATTTTTGATTGCCAGCAAGCCGTAGCGGATATTGCCCTCGCTGACCGCAAAATCGTGGTAGCTCGCATTGACATGCGGCGGCAGCACGTCGATACCCAAACGGCGGCACTCGGCAATATAGACGGCAAGCTTGTTTTGGTTTTCGAGCACGCTTGACAGCAGCGCCGCCATATATTCGCGCGGATAGTGGCACTTGAGCCAAGCGGTTTTGTAGGAAACAGCGGCATAGGCGGCCGCGTGGGATTTGTTGAAGGCGTAGGAGGCAAAGCTCTCCATCTCGCTGAAAATAGACGCGGCGGCGGCTTCGTCCACACCGCGGCGCACACAGCCCTCCACTACGATTTTGCCGCTGTCATCAGTGAGTCCGTGGATAAAGATTTCCCGTTCGCGCTCCATGACGTCGTGCTTCTTTTTGCTCATGGCGCGGCGCACAATGTCCGCTCTGCCGAGGCTGTAGCCGGCAAGCTCGCGGAAAATCTGCATGACCTGCTCCTGATAGACAATGCATCCGTAGGTAACCTCGAGAATGCCTTGCAGGCGCGGATGCTTGTAACGGATGTGTTCGGGATGATGACGGCAGTCAATATAGGTGGGAATGCTGTCCATCGGTCCCGGACGATAGAGCGAAAGAACGGCGATCAAGTCCTCAATACAGTCGGGGCGCAGCTGCGTCAGCACATTTTTCATGCCGCCGCTCTCAAACTGAAACACACCCTCGGTCAAGCCGCGCGAAATCATGGCGAATACCGCCGGATCGTCGTCGCGCATATCCTCCGGCTGATAGGACGGATGCGCACGCCTGATGAGCTTTTCGGCGTCATCAATCACGGTGAGATTGCGCAGCCCGAGAAAATCCATTTTCAGCAGTCCCAGCTCCTCCAGCGTTGTCATGGTGAACTGAGTCACGACATTGTCGTCATTTTTGGACAGCGGCACATAGTCCGAAACCGGGCGGTCGGTGATGACCACGCCTGCCGCGTGCATGGTGGCGTGGCGCGGCATGCCCTCAATCTGCCGTGCTATGTCAATGACCTGCTTGGCGGTCGGGTCGGTGTCATAGCGCTTTTGCAGCTTGGGATTGGCGTGTATCGCCTTGTCAAGCGTGATGTTGATTTCAAAGGGCACCATCTTGGCAATCTCATCCACCTCGTTATAGGGGATTCCCAGGACACGCCCGACATCGCGGATTGCGCCGCGCGCTGCCATGGTGCCAAAGGAAATAATCTGTGCTACGCGGTCATGACCGTACTTTTCGACCACATAGCTAATGACCTCTCCCCTGCGGCGCTTGCAGAAGTCGATGTCAAAGTCGGGCATGCTGACGCGCTCGGGATTCAAAAAACGCTCGAACAGCAAATTGTATTTTATCGGGTCAATTGCCGTGATGCCGATGCAATAGGCGCACAGCGAACCGGCGCCGGAGCCTCTGCCGGGTCCGACGGGAATCCCGTGGCGTTTGGCGTACTGCACAAAGTCGTTGACAATCAGATAGTAATCAACAAAGCCCATCTCGGCAATGGTGCGGATTTCGTACTCCAAACGGTCAGTCAGCGCTTGGTCGGGGTTCTGTCCGTAGTGGCGGCGCAAGCCCTCATAGCAGCTGCGGCGAAAATAATCGAGATGGTTTTCTCCGTTTGGCACATCAAAGCGCGGCAGCTTGCGCTCGCCGAACGTAAAGGTGACCTGACAGCGGTCGGCAATTTTTTGCGTATTCTCCAACGCGTCGGGATAAGCGCCGAACA
>CAMJOD010000122.1 GCA_946407465.1 uncultured Clostridia bacterium | reverse complement strand
CTCTCAAAAACAGTCTGTATTTTCATGATGCTGTGCTCCTTTCGGTGCCGTTTGATTCTATGCTGACAGTTTAACCTGCCAAGCTTAAAAAAGGCTTAAATGATTTTTGGTTTTTTGAAGTTTTTGCTTTTGCTTTGCCGTTTGTTCTTTCGATGGCATTATCATAGCGGTTCAAGCTTAAAAAAGGCTGAAAAGATTTAAAAAATTCTTTTCAGGTTAATTTAAGTATTGTGGAGTAGGATTTTGTTTAGTATAATAGTTAGTGAAATTCGTAATTCGTAATGATACGCATTACGCATTATGAATTAAAAAAGAGGAGGACAGAACATGCAGATATTGATTGTAGAGGACGAAAAACGTCTGGCACAGGCACTCAAGCAGATTTTGACCGAACAAAAATATATGGTCGATATGGTACACGACGGCAGAGACGGACTGGACTATGCGCTCAGCGGCATTTATGACGTGATTATTCTCGACATCATGCTGCCCTACCGCGACGGCTTTCAAATTGCCTACGAGCTGCGGCAGCAAAAAATCGACACGCCGATTCTCATGCTGACCGCCAAGGACACGGTTCCCGACAAGGTGAGCGGTCTCAACAGCGGCGCCGACGACTACATGACAAAGCCCTTTGCCGCCGAGGAGCTGCTGGCGCGAATCAAGGCGCTGACACGCCGCAAGGGCGAGGTGATGCTCGACGAAACCGCGTTTGCGGATTTCAGCTTTAACGCCTCCACCAGCGAGCTGAGCAAGAACGGCAAGAGCGTTCGCCTGAACTTTAAGGAAAGCGAAATTCTCAAGCTCCTGCTCGCGCACCGCGACGGCATTCTCGCCAAGGAGGACATCATCACCAAGGTGTGGGGCTACGACTCCGACGCAGGCAGCAACAACGTGGAGGCGTATATCTCCTTTTTGCGCCGCAAGCTGCACTTTATCCACTCCTCGGCGGAGATAAAGGCAATCAAAAAGATGGGCTACAGATTGGAGCAGAGCCATGATTAAGAAGCTCAGGCGGCGCATCATTCTGATTAATATGCTGTTTGTGGGAACCGTGATTCTCTCCATTTTTATCGCCGTCATCTACAGCAACTATGCCAACTCCGTCAACATGATGGAGCGCGGCATGAACCAGGTGCTCGACAAGCAGGGCAAGCTCTTTGACGACCGCCGCGAACCGCTTCCGGAGGATTTTTTCGGCGGTGAAAACACCCTTTTGGCACCCGAAAACAACACGCAGACCGCGACTGCCGGCACTGACAGTCAGCCGCAGGCGTCCGCGCCTGCCGGTACGCCGAGCGAACCGTCCGCAGAGCCCACCGCGCCTGTCGAAAACGGACAGCCAAAAAAGGACTTTCACGATTTTCACCACCAATTCGGCGACGAAACACCGATAGAGATTTCATCCTACGTGATTGTCAAAACGGGCGCAAACGGCGCCATTCTGGACACCACCGAAAACGATTTGTCAATTGACAGCGACGTTCTCACCGCCTGCGTACAAAAGTCGCTGCAAAGCGGCAGCGACTTCGGGCAGCTCGACGAATACGGGCTGATGTTTGCCGTGCGCACCGACGCCTACCGCAGCCGCGTAGTCTTTGCGCGCAACAGCTCCATCTACACCTCGCTCATCAATTCGATTATTATTTCGCTGCTGCTGTTTTTGGGCAGCATGGCGGTCATCTTCGGCATCAGCCTGATTCTGTCCGGATTGGCGGTCAAGCCCGTTCAAAAGGCGTGGGAACAGCAAAAGCAGTTTGTCGCCGACGCGTCCCACGAGCTGAAAACGCCGCTGACGGTCATTCTGGCGAACAACAACATCATGCTCTCGCACCAAAGCTCCACCGTCGCCGAGGAGCGGCAGTGGCTGGAGAGCACCGAGGAAGAAGCCGGTCACATGAAAAATCTGATTGACAACATGCTCTTCCTCGCCAAATCCGACGCAGGCACCGCAAAGCTGCAGCTCTGCGAGGTGAACTTCAGTGAGATTGTGGAGGGCTGTGCGCTGAATTTTGAGCCGGTCGCTTTTGAAAAAGAAGTGTTGATTGACGCCGACGGCATCGCCGAGGACGTGCTTTTGCAGGGCGACCCGACGCAGCTCAACCAGCTGGCGCATATCCTGACCGACAACGCGGTCAAGTACGCATCTCCCGGCACGACCGTCACCATACAGCTGCAAAACACGGGCGACCGTGCGGAATTTTCCGTGAACAACCGCGGCAACGTGATTGCCAAGGACGAAATGGAGCATATTTTTGACCGCTTTTACCGCGCAGAAAAAAGCCGCACCACCAAGGGCTACGGCTTGGGACTCTCCATCGCCCAGCGCATTGTGGAAAGCATGAACGGCAAAATCACCGTTGAGAGCAATGACGCCGACGGCACCACCTTTACCGTGCGGTTTCCGCGCAGTACCAAATAATCATTCACAACCATCGCGGCAGCGTGCAAAACTGCCGCGATTTTTTATATTCTTTCTATTGACAGACGAATACAACCGTGCTATAATCAAATTATCAAATGAACAGATATTCACATGTTCAATCATTTACATGAGGTGAACCCTATGGATAAACAAAATTCTCCCGATTTGGAGCTGCTGTTTGAGCTTGCCGACCTGTTCAAGGTGTTCGGCGACTCCACGCGGCTGCGCATTATGGTGCTGATTTCCGACGCGGAGCTGCCGGTCAACGAGATTGCCGAGGCGCTCAACATGGAACAGAGCACCATTTCTCATCAGCTGCGCGTGCTGCGGCAAAACAAGCTGGTGCGCGTGCGCCGCGACGGCAAGCAGATGTATTATTCCCTCGATGACGACCACGTCAAGCGGATTATCGAAATGGGTATGGATCATATTTTGGAGTGAGAGTATGCAGTACACATTGATTTTGGACGACCTGAACTGCGCCCACTGTGCCTCAAAAATCGAGAGCAAAATCGCGCAGACCGAGGGCTACCGCAGCGTCAGCTTCAACTTTGCCACCAAAAAGCTGCGCTTTGAAACGGACAGGCAAAACCCAAAGGACGAGATTCAGGCAATCTGCGACAGCATTGAGGACGGCGTGCATGTACTTGACGAGCACGAACACGCGCATCGCCATGAGCATCACGACCACCAAAGCTGTCACGGCGACCACTGCGATTGCCAAGAGCACGAACATGCGCATGAACACAAACACGCGCACAATCACGGTCATGACCATGAACACGGCGAGGGCGGCACACTGAAAAAGGTGCTGCTGGCGGCGTCCGTTGTTCTCGGCGTCGCGGCGCTGGTGCTGCACCTGACCGCAGCGGGCGAGGCGGCGCATTGGACGGTGTTCGGACTCAGCCTTGCCGCCACGCTATGCGCGGGCTACGACGTGTTTTTGAAGGGCTTCAAAAACGCCTTTAAGCTGCGGATTGAAGAAACCGTTTTGATTACAATTGCGGTCATCGCGGCGTTTTGTATCGGCGAAACCGTCGAGGCGGCGATGGTGACGATTCTGTTTTCTATCGGTGAGTTTATTGAGGATTTGGCGGTCGGCAGGAGCCGCCGCGATATAGAAAAGCTCAGCCGGATTCGCCCCGACACGGCGAACCTGCTCGAGAACGGACAGGAACGCGAGGTGCCTGCCGAGTCTGTGGCAATCGGCTCTGTCATTGTGATAAAGCCGCATGAGCGCGTGCCGCTGGACGGCGTTGTCACGGAAGGAAGCGCCGAGCTGGACGTCTCCGCGCTGACGGGCGAAAGCCTGCCGCAGCACGTGACAAAGGGCAGCAAGGTGCTCAGCGGCTCCATGAACGGCGACGCGCCGCTCACGGTGCAGACCACCGCCGCCTTCGGCGACAGCACCGCGACGCGTATTCTCCGCTTGGTGGAGGACGCGGCGGCGCAAAAGGGACAGCGCGAAAAACTCATCACGCGATTCGCCAATGTTTATACGCCGGTTGTCGTTCTGCTCTCGGTGCTGATTGCCGCCGTGCCGCCGCTGTGCGGACTGGGCAGCTTTTCCGAATGGCTGATGCGCGCGCTGGTAGTGCTGGTGGCGAGCTGTCCGTGTGCCATTGTCATTTCTGTTCCTCTCGCCTATTACTCCGGCATCGGCGCAGGCTCGCGCATAGGCGTGCTGATTAAGGGCGGCCGCTATTTGGAGGCGCTTGCCAAGGCGGATGCGTTCGCCTTTGACAAGACCGGCACCCTGACAACCGGAAAAATCACCGTCTCGGGCGTGCATGCCTACGGCGGTTACACCGAGCAAGACGTTCTCTCGCTGGCGGCTGGCTGTGAAAAATATTCCGCTCACCCGATCGCGCAGGCAATTCGGGCACAGAGCCGCAGCGCCGCAACGCTCACGGATTACAAAGAAATCGCGGGCACCGGCACCTCGGCTGTCTATAACGGCAAAACCCTCTGCTGCGGCGGCAGCAAGCTGTTGAACGGCACCCTTCCGCGTGAATTGGAGGACAAAAACACCGTGCTGCTCACCTGTGACGGCACGCTTATCGGCGCGATAGAAATCAGCGACAGTCTGCGCGCGGAAGCACCCGGCGTGCTCCGTCAGCTCAAGGAGCTGGGAGCAAAACGTCTGCTCATGCTCACCGGCGACGCCGCAGCCAACGCCGCCGCGGTGCAGCGTCAGCTCGACGGCATCGAAACCCACGCCGCGCTTTTGCCGCAGGATAAGCTGCAAATCATCGGCGACTGTCAGCAAGGCGGCAGCACCGTCTGCTTTGCCGGAGACGGCATCAACGACGCGCCCGTTTTGAGCAAAAGCGACTGCGGCATCGCCATGGGCTTTGGCAGCGAAGCGGCGATTGAAGCCGCGGATGTGGTGCTCTCCTCCGGCGACCTGACCGCGCTGCCCAAGGCGGTGCGTCTGGCACGCAAAACCATCAACACCATCCGCGCCAACATCATCTTTGCCCTCGTCGTCAAGGCGGCGGTCATTGTGCTGGCGATGTGCGGCATGGCGCAGATGTGGATGTCCGTGCTTGCCGACACCGGCGTTTGCGTCGCCTGCGTGCTCTATACGGCACGGCTTCTGCGCACAAAATGATTTGTACACCTCTGCATGGCCGCGGAGGTGTATTTTTTCTTGCCACTTCTCCCTTTTTGTGCTAAAATGTGCTTATACAATTAATTTAATCCAAAAGGAGAAATGATGATGGAGCTGATTCAGAGCTTTTCCGTAGACCATACCAAAATTATCCCCGGCATCTTCACCAGCCGCGTTGACACGGTGGGCGGCGACACGGTGACCACCTACGACATCCGGCTCAAAAGGCCAAACCGCGAGCCGGTGATTGACGTGGCGGCGATGCACTCGCTCGAACACATCATTGCAACCCATTTGCGCAACGACCCGGATTGGAAGGACGAGGTTATCTATTGGGGCCCGATGGGCTGTCTGACCGGTTTTTATTTGATTCTAAAGGGCAGCCGTGCGCCGCAGGAGATTTTTGACCTGCTGCTCGACGCGTTCAAGGCCGTGGCAAGCTGCGAAGAAGTGCCCGGCGCGGCGCCGGTGAACTGCGGTCATTATCTGATGCACAACCTCGGCATGGCAAAATGGTACGCCGCAGAATTTGTACACTATCTGGAAGAAAACGCCGGAAACCCTGCGATTTTTTCCTATCCGAAGGCGGAGCGGCTTGTCACCGGCGACGGACGGCACTTCTTCGATTC
>CAMJOD010000121.1 GCA_946407465.1 uncultured Clostridia bacterium | reverse complement strand
AAGCGCTTGGAGAAGGAGCCTGCCGCCTTGTTTCTGACAATGACCTCAAGCGGTACAATTTCAACCTTTTTGAGAACGGTGTCGCGGTCGTTGAGCTCTTCCACAAAGTCAGTGGGAACGCCCTTTTCCTCAAGCAGCTTGAACATAAAGTTAGACATGCGGTTGTTGACTACGCCCTTGCCGACGATGGTGCCCTTCTTTTCGCCGTTGAACGCGGTGGCGTCGTCCTTGTAGGACACAACGCAGTAGGCGGGATCCTCGGTGGCGTAAACCTTTTTTGCCTTGCCTTCGTACATAAGCTCTTTCTTTTCCATGATGATTCCTCCAATTACAAATTGAAATACAAATTGAAAATAAATACTATACCGATAATATTATAATATAGATTGTCAATTCTTTTTATCAAATTAGAATTATAATCAAATTTTCCTGTTAACACAGAAATGTGTCATGTACGGAAAATTTTTTAGGTAATTTTTTGCCTATTCGTCAGGAAATTCCGCTATTTTTCGCTGCAGGGCGGTCGCGTCCTCCACTTTGACGCTGCCGTCGCCGTTTGTATCCGCTGCCATGCGCTGCTCCGGCGACAGCGTCTCATACTGCGCCAGCGCACGCTGCATCGATGTCGCGTCGCGAATATTGACAGCGCCGTCCAAATTGACGTCGCCCTGCAAGGCATCGGAGACAACGGAGCCGGTCAGCACATGCTTAAAAACATGCAGTGACGTGAGCGCCCTGCCCTTTGCGTCAAAGAACGCCTGGTTGTCCACGGCGCTGCCGCCGTAGTAGCGCCCTGCGTCGTCGGGGTCATACTCCGCCGAATAGGAAGAAGCCCAGCCGCAGCCGTACTGCTCCCAGAGAGTTTTGTTGGCGTTATACTGCCGCGTCCACGCGCTGCCGGTCTTGCCGGTGATGTCGCCGACGGTAATCCACGCGCCCTCCCAGTAGAACATGCCGAGTCCCTTGCCGCCGCTGACATTGTTGACGGCGTTCATCACCGCGCGCACCTCGTCCGCCTGTCCCTGTACCGAAAAATCCCAGCACATGTTATCGCCGGAATTGTTGTTCCATTGGCTGATGGTGTTGCTGTGACCATCGGTATCCTCCAGCGTGTAGGGATAGGAGGTCTCGGCAACCATGGCGTATTTTCCGTATTTGTCGGCAGCATAGCTGAGCACCTCGGTGAGATTCGTCAGACTGCCGTGCCAGCAGGGATAATAGGAGGTGGCAAACACGTCGTAATCAATCTTGTTTTGCGCGAGAAAATCCGCGAACCATTTCATGGCGCCGGTGTTCTCGGGGTTGGTAAAATGCATGGCTATGCGGACATTCCTGTCAAAGGCGCGCACCGCCGAGGCACCGGTTTGGAGCAGCGCGGCGCGGTCGGTGTTTTGGAATGCGCCGGCAATGCCGGAGGTGATTTCGTTGCCGATTTGCACCATGCCAATCGCGGCGCCTGCGTCTTTTAATTCTAACAAAGAATCATATGTATAAGCGTAGAGCGCTTCCTTCTTTTGCGCAAGTGTCATGCCAACCCATGACTTTGGCTCCTTTTGCTTTGCCGGGTCAGCCCAAAAGTCGGAATAATGAAAATCAACCAATAGCTTCATGCCGTGTTCGGCGGCACGCCTGCCGATTTGCTTTGCCTTTTCCAAATCATTGTTGCCGCCGCCGTAACCGTTGCCGTTCGCATCATAGGGATTGTTCCAAATGCGCACACGAATATAGTTGACGCCGTTGTCAGCGAGGATTTTGAAGATGTCCTCCGTTTGTCCTGCCTCGTTTTTGAAGCGCACGCCTGCGTTTTCGAGCGAGATTACCGAGGAAATATCCATGCCGCGGATAAAATCCGGATTATCAAAATCAATTTTTTCAACCGCGATACTGTCGCGCACCGGCGCTTCTATCGCCGCAGCAGCCGGCATGGCAGCGCCTGTCAGGAGCAATACAGAAAGCGCGAGAGCCGTCCGTTTTATAAAATTCTTTTTCATTCCTGCCACTTCCTTAAGCTTTCTGTTTCTATTATACTTTAGGCAGAGTTTGATGTCAAATGATTTCTAAATTGTAACATTAAATTTAAAAAAATGATAGGATTTTTAACTATTTTGTGGTATAATGTAAAATCATATGAAACGGAGTGTGATTATTTTTGCTGTTTAACCTAACTTACACCACGCTCAACTTTTTGTTTTTTGTGCTGGTGGCGATGCTGCTGTACTTTTTATTTCCTGTAAAGAAATACAAATGGACAGTTTTGCTTGCGGCAAGCGTATTTTTTTACGCGGTCGTGGGCTACAAATTTGCTTATTACATCCTGTTCACTACTCTAAGCACCTATTTGATTGCGCTTTGGATAGAACACGTTTCAAAGCAGTCAAAGGCGCTCCTGAAGGAAAAGAAAAAGGAATGGGACAAGGACCAAAAAAAATCCTACAAGAGCAAAATCAAGGTGCAAAAGCGCCTGATTATGACGCTGGCGCTCGTAATCAATTTCGGCGTGCTCGCCTTCTTGAAGTATTACAACTTCTTTGCCGGCAGTCTCAACGACGTGCTCGGCAGCTTCGGCGTCAGCTTTTCGATGCCCACCCTCAAGCTGCTGCTGCCGATTGGTATCTCGTTCTACACCTTCCAGGCAATGGGCTACATTGTGGACGTCTACCGCGAAAATACCGCAGCGCAGCGCAACCCCTTCAAGCTGCTGCTGTTTGTTTCGTTCTTTCCGCAGATTATTCAGGGTCCTATCAGCATCTACGACCAGCTCGCAAACCAGCTGTTTGAACCGCACGCGTTTGATTTTACACGCATGAAGCACGGCATGGAGCTGATTCTGTGGGGCTTTTTCAAAAAGCTTGTCATCGCCGACCGCGCCAACATCGCAATAGAAGCGGTAAAGGGCAAATACGGCGAATTTAACGGCACCGTGCTCACCTTTACCATACTCCTCTACGCGATTCAGCTGTACGCTGACTTTTCGGGCGGCATCGACATATCGCGCGGTGTGGCGCAGATATTCGGCATCGACATGATAGACAACTTCAAGCGGCCGTATTTTTCGCGCTCCATCAACGAATACTGGCGCAGATGGCACATCTCCCTCGGCGGCTGGCTGAAAAACTATCTCTTCTACCCCATCGCCATGTCCAACGTGTTTATCACCGCAGGCAAGAAGATGAAGGGCACCCGCTTTGGCAAGACCGCCGCAGGCGCTCATGTGTCCAAGGTGCTGCCGACGAGCGTCGCCTCGCTGATTGTCTTTTTGGTCGTCGGCGTTTGGCACGGCGCGGACTGGAAATATGTGGCGTTCGGCATTTGGAACGGCGGCATTATTATGCTGAGCATTCTGCTGCAGCCGCTCTTTGACGGCGCGGTAGACAAGCTGCATATCAACCGCAAAAATCCCGTGTTTATCGGCTTCCAGATTTTCCGCACCCTGCTGGTGGTGCTGGTCGGCTATGTGTTCGACGTCGTACACAACTTCGGCGAAGGCATGTACACCTTCGGCAAATTCTTTACCGGGCAAAATCTTTCGGAGGGCATTGCCCAAATCGGCACTCTCGGTCTGCTCTGGCAGGACTATGTTGTGATTGGACTGGGCAGCATTGTGCTGCTGGTTGCCAGCATCATTCAGGAGAGACATCCCGATACCGACATCCGTCACATGCTTGACCAAAAGACCTTCTTCGTCCGTGCCCTCGTGCTGTATATCGGCGTGATGGCTGTCGTGATTTTCGGCGTATACGGTTCCGGCTACAACGCCGCGGACTTTGTTTACATGCAATTTTGACGGAAGGAGGCTGCATAATGAAATTTCAAAAGAAAGTTACACGCACGGTCAAGGTGTCGGTCTTTTTGCTGATTATCATGGCCTCCTGTCTGGGCTTGCAGCAGTATGTGCTGCGCAATGTCGATCACAACAGCCTGCGCGTAGAGGGCTTCTATCAGGAGGATTCCGGCTCGCTGGACGCGGTGTTTATCGGCGCGAGCGATATGTACACCTCTTTTATGCCGGGCAGAGCCTATGAAAAATACGGCTTTACCAGCTACCTGCTCGCCTCGGAATCCATCACCTCCGACGGCGTGCTGACCGCTGTCAAGGAGGTTGTGCGCACACAAAAGCCGCAGCTTGTGGTGGTGGAGGCAAACGCCTTTCTCTACAGCGACGACCAAAACGACCAAAACCAGGCGCATATCCACAAGTTCTTTGACAACCTGCCGTTCAGCCTGAACAAGCTGGACTACATTCAAAAGAATGTGCCGGTGGACGACAGATGGGAATATATTTTTCCGCTGATTAAGTATCACAGCCTGTGGACGGAATATCCCGAGCGGTTCTATATGATGGCAAGCGACCTGACGCTCGATATGCGCGGCTACAACTATCTCAAGGGCTTTCGCACCACCGCACAGATTTACAAATCCAAAACGCCCAGCCTGAACGATCAGATTGTCACAGAGCACGACACACTGCCGCTCGACCCCAAGCTGGAGAGTCAGCTTAGGGAGCTGCTTGACTATGCAAAGGAAAACAATATCAACCTTGTCTTTGTGCGTGCGCCGCACTATGTAACAAAGGAAACCTACGACCGTGTCAAGCGCTCCAATCAAATGGCGCATATCGTCAATGAAGAGGGCTTTAGCTACTACACCTTTGAGAGCGATGCGCGCGACATCGGCATTGACGACCAGCACGATTTTTATAACGCAGAGCATATGAATGTCTACGGCGCCCTGAAATTCACCGATTATGTTGCAGAGCGTCTTGTCAAAACGGAGGATTTGAAGCCTGGTTATTTGACAGAAGAACAAAAGGAAGGCTGGAAAGAAGTCAGCAAGACTACCAATCAGCTCTACCGCTACTGCAACGATATGATGACCAAAGGCAACGGACGCGGCGCCCAAGAGGACGTGGTGACGCTGTTTATGCTGGACGATTATTCGGACGCACCGATTGAACGCAAGTAAGGAGGGCTCACTATGAAATATCCGAAAGCGCTAACCGGCGCCAAGCTGTTTGTACCGGCGGAAATACTCTGTGTGTTTGCTTCTCTCATTGAGTTTATCATGGAGATTATAATGAGCAACGTAGATGCTTCCGCTGCGGAGGAAAACACCATATTAGTCAACCGGCTTCTCGTTGGGCTTGTGGCGATAAACGCTCTCAATCTTATCGCCTTTGTGATGAAGGTAATCGGCTTTCAGATTGCGCGCAAGGACGAACGGCAGTTCCGAAAGTCTCTGTTCTTTTCAATAATCGGTATCATCTTTTCGGTTATCTTCTTCTTTACCGCCGGCAAGTTCAGCGATTTCATGTGGGGTGTTATTGAGGTTGCAACGCTGCTGGTGGTTGTATATGCGATTCTCGCGCTCTACAACCTTGCCGAGGCGGAGGATAATCAGGACGTTATGAAGCGCGGCAAAATTGCGCTGGTGATGGTCGCCATTATTTTCGGCTTTGCGGTTATCAACAAGACCATCACCGTGTTTACACCTGCCGCCGACACGATTTTCACCATTCTCAGCGCGGCGCTCGATTTGCTGGGACACGCGGTGTTCCTGTCTTTCCTTGTCGCTGCCAAGAAAATGCTGAAAAACGCAACGGATTAACAACAAAGGAGCTGTCGCAAATCGAAAGATTTTGCGGCAGCCTATGGTCATGAATGTATTATTGA